>NZ_CP171449.1:1800000-1995000 GCF_043587585.2 Azorhizophilus paspali | reverse complement strand
CGACGATGCGGCGTGCATACCAATCCATGACTGCCGCCAGGTAGATCCAGCGATTACCCGCCCAGATGTATGTCACATCACCGCACCACACTTGATTGGGGCCGCTCACTGTGAATTGCCGATCCAGTGTATTGGCCGCAATGGTGCTCTCACCATCAGCCTTGCGGTAGCGATGTTTACGACATTGCGAACTGAACAGGCGAGCCTCCTTCATCAAGCGCCCCGCCAGAAAGCGACCAACCGGCATGCCCTGTATTCGCAGCGCTGCCGACAATGTCCTGGCTCCAGCGGAACCGCGACTTTGCGTATGAAGCTCAGTAGCAAGCTGACGCAAAGCGATTCGCCTGTGATCAACTCGGTGACGGCATTTGCAGACCGCATAAACGCTGCTGCGCTGCACATCAAATACCCGGCACAGTTCGGCTCGTGGATACCGCTCGCCCAATGCCTCGATCAGCGCTACTGATCGAGGACGTCCGACATCAAGAGAGCGGTAGCCTTTTTTAGGATCTCTTTCTCCCGCTCCAGGCGTCGAACCTGAGCCTCCAGATCCTGTATGCGCCTTTGCTCAGGAGTCAGGGCTTTGCTGCGTGGTGGTGTAGTGCCGCCACGCTCGCTGCGCAGTTGCTCTACCCAACCACGCAATGCAGTCGGGCCTACACCTATCGATTTGCAGGCTTCGGGAGTGGAGTAGCCCTGATCCAAAACCAGGCCGGCTGCTTCGAGTTTGAAATCTGTACTGAATGATCTTCTGGTCACGCAAACACCTCATGGTTGGGCGAAGCTTAACGCCCTATCGGGGTGTCCAGAATCATTGAGCCACAACACCGGGAGCCGTCCAGGGGCGGATTTGTCCCTGAGCCCCGGAAACGCATCGTCCCTGTCGGCGAGTCCCCGCACCTGCACATTTCAGCAAAAAACTTTCTCCGCTCTCTAAAGCTCCCACGTCCGCCGCCGATAGTCGGGGTAACGGCCAACGGTGCCGTTGTCGCCAGCCCGCGAAGCAAGCGCACAGCAGCGCTCGCCACTGGCGCTCAACCTTTGGAGAAGGAACGCAATATGCCCGTCATCAATACCAACATCACGTCGCTGATCGCTCAGAAGAACCTGAGTTCCTCGCAGAGCGCCCTGACCACCGCCATGGAGCGCCTGTCTTCCGGCATGCGCATCAACAGCGCCAAGGACGACGCCGCCGGCCAGGCCATCGCTAACCGCATGACTTCGCAGATCACTGGCCTGAGTCAAGCCCAGCGCAACGCCAACGACGGTATTTCCGTCGCGCAGACCACCGAAGGTGCGCTGGACCAGATCAACGACAACCTGCAGCGCATCCGCGAATTGACCGTACAGTCTCAGAACGGCACCAACTCCTCTGAAGACCTGACCTCGATCCAGAACGAAATCGCCCAGCGCCTGGACGAGATCGATCGTATCTCCCAGGAAACCGAGTTCAACGGCGTCAAGGTACTGTCGAAGGATACCGACCTGAACATCCAGGTCGGTGCCAACGACAACCAGTCCATCGGCATCAGCCTCAAACAGATCAATGCCAAGACCCTGGGCCTGGACGGCTTCAACGTCGATGGCAGCGGTGCCACCCAGAACGACACCGCCACCGTAACCAGCCTGGAAGGCGCTGGCGCGGTCAAGAACTCGACGACGGGCAACTATGTCCTCACGACGACCTTCGAAGGGGCCTCCCTGGAGCGCATGCTCGGCGAAATGAAGGATGGCGATACCGTTACCGTCGGTTCTGGTGCCTCCACCGCAGTGGAATATACTTTCGATGCTGCGAGCGGCAACTTCACCTATACGGCTAATGCCACCAACGCTGCGGCATATGGGGATCTGGCAGACGAACTTATTCCAGCCACCGGCAGCAGTATCACCGGTACCTATGAATTTGCTGATGGCAACGTGGCCACCTTCGAGGTGGATGCCAGCGGCAAGCTTACCGTCAACGGCGCAGCCGCTTATATCACCAGTACTGGCGAGTTGAGCAACAACGCCACCAGCGGTGCGACCCAAGCTACCCTGGAGGATCTGTTTGCCACCGTTGGTGGCGGTACCGCCAGTACCGATACCTCCGATAGAAGCCTCACTGTAGGAGGCGTCACTTATACTGGTGCGGGCACTGAAGCAGGCCTGAGCTACACGGACACCGCAACCTCCAGTGATGTATTGGCCGCATCCGCATCCACTGTTGCCAGCATCGAGATGAACAACGGCATCACCAGTGCGACCATTGACTTCACCAGCGCTGGTGCCCAGAGCAGCTCTGGCACTCAGGTCTATGTCGATGAAGACGGTGAGTTGACTACTGTCGGCTCTTACACGACCACTTTCGCAGTCAATGCGGATACCGGCGAAGTGACCGTCGTCGAAAATAGCCAGAGTGCCGATGACTATGCACTGAAAGAAGGCGCCACCGTCTATGTAGGCAGCAACGGCCGCCTGACTACCAGTACCACGAGCACAGGTAATGTCACCGAAGACCCGCTAGCTGCTCTGGATGCCGCCCTGGCGAATGTCGACGCCCTTCGCTCTGACCTGGGTGCCATCCAAAACCGTTTCGACTCGGCCATCAACAACCTGTCCACCACCACCACCAACCTGTCCGCTGCCCGTTCGCGCATCGAAGATGCCGACTACGCGGTAGAAGTGGCTAACATGACCAAGGCACAGATCCTGCAACAAGCTGGTACTTCCGTCTTGGCCCAGGCCAACCAGGTTCCGCAATCGGTACTGTCGCTGCTGGGCTGATATACAGCTGGGAATGCCTCGCTATTGAAAGGCGGAGGAGCAATGTCTCCTTCGCCTTTTTCTTTTGAAGCCCTTGTAAGCCGCTACCTTAAAATTCGGACCGTTTTCAGCCTCCTCTTCACTTAAAGCGAAGTTTTCCCACCATGAGCCGCCCCAAAAAATCAGCTAAGGCCCCCTCCTACATTAAGGTCAACGCGCATTCCCAACATCGGTATGACAAGGCACTTCCGTCCAAAGAAGCCAGTCACCTGATGCAATTGGTACAGAAGCGCAATTATCTGAAGGCCGCGGAACTCGCGGCTGTGCTGACCGAGCGCTATCCAGACTCGCCACTGGCTTGGAAGGTATGGGGATTGGCTCTACTGGAAAGCCGTCGACCGCAACAGGCAATAGAGGTACTGCATAGGGCCGATGGCATCGACCCCAAAGATCCAGATACGCTGCACAACTTGGGAATTGCCTATCTGAAACAAGGAAATATTCAAAAAGCTGACCACTATCTCGGCCAGGCTCTGGAAGTCTTACCAAGTTTCGCCAAGGCAAGACTGGTGCTCGCCAAGATGAGGATCGATACCGGACAATATCAAGCGGCTCTAGAACAGATAGCCATTGCCGAAGAAAAAGGAGCCAACGAAAACCAGTGCCTGTCACTCAAAGCCTTCGCATTTAACAAACTGCATCGACATACGGAAACCTTGCAAGTACAGGAGGAAATACGGAAGCGTTACCCGGATGACCTACTGAACTTGTCCAATCTGGCAGATAGCTACAGGGTGCTAACTAGATTCGATGAAGCGGAAAAAACTTTTCTGCAATTGTTGGAGCGTGATCCAACTCAGCATAAAGCTTTTTCCGGTTACCTGTTCGCCATTCACTACAATCCCCGGCACTCCCAAGAATTTCTGGTCAAGACGATAACCCAATGGGACGAACGCTTCAGCCCCCCTCACCCGCCACGTGCACAGGCGGAAGACCGCTCGCCGGACAAACGTTTGAAAATCGGCCTCCTGTCCGCCGGATTTCGCGTCCATCCGGTAGGCCAAATGATAACTTCCACCCTTGAGCATCTTCCTCGTGACGAGTTTGAGCTGATTGCCTATACCACTAGTTCAGAAGAGGACGACCTGACGCAACGCATCCGCCAGCGCTGCGACGACTGGCAAGCGGTCATGCACCTGGACGATATGGATCTGGCCAAACAGATCCGCGACGACAAAATCGACATTCTGATCGATCTTTGCGGCCATTCGGAGGGGTCGCGGCTTCCCACCATGGCCCAAGAACCTGCACCGCTGCAAGTCAAGTGGGTAGGTGGGCTCAATAACACCACCGGGCTGAAGGCCATCGACTATTTGATCTCCGACTCGGTGGAAACGCCGGCTGGGGTAGATCACCAATACGTGGAAAAACTGATCCGCCTCCCGGACGATTACATTTGCTACCAACCGCGCCCCATGCAACCGCATGTCGGCCCGCTCCCGGCATTGACCAACGGCTATGTGACCTTCGGATGCTTCAACAACCCATCCAAGGTCAACGAGATCGTGATCGAGCACTGGGCCTCCATCATGGCCCAGATACCGGCAAGCCGACTGATGCTCAAAGGTGGCCAGTACGAGAACCAGGCGTTCATCGAGCGCATCAGCCAAGCCTTCGAGACCCGAGGCATAGAACGTGCGCGCCTGAAATTCGAAGGCCAGTCGCCACACCTCTACCTGCTTAATACCTACAACCAGGTGGATATCGCCCTCGATCCTTGGCCCTACTCCGGGGGACTGACCACCTGCGAAGCCCTGCTGATGGGTGTGCCGGTCATCACCTACCCCGGCCCCAGCTTTGCCGGCCGCCACTCGGCGACTCACCTGGTTAATGCCGGTCTCGCCGAACTGGTGGCCGATAGTTGGGAGCACTACAGATCACTGGCAGTCGGCTTGGCAAGCGATCTCGACACCCTTGCCACCATTCGCCAAGGACTACGCCAACAACTCAAGAACTCTCCCGTATGCGACGCCCCCCGATTTGCTCGCCACTTCACTATCGTCATGCGGGCCATCTGGCAACGCTATTGCGAAGGCAAGGAGCCTGCCGCGCTGACCATCGACAAACAGGGTGAGGCCCGCTTCGCGGATGACGAACACCCCATGCATCTGCTACATCCAGCGACCGAAAAAACGACTTTGGAGGAAGCTGAAGTCTTCAGATTCGCTTTCGAGGGTAAGATCGTTACTGTCGATAACGGTTCGATACTTACGAGCACACCGGGCTTCACCAACCTGCAAAAACTTGGAGCTTTCGCCACCATCGCTTTCGACCCAAGCAGCAAGGTTAAGAACGCCCAGCAACTGCAGCAACAAGGTGAACTGCATCATTATCCCCATGTAGTTCTGGGCGATGGCCAGGATGCGACGCTTCATGTCTGCCTTGATCCGGCCATGAGTGCTACGCTAGAGCCGTTACCCGCCGATGAGCAACTATCCGGCAACAAGCAGGCCACACGAGTCATCGCCAGATTGCCAATCAGCACCTTGCGGCTAGACGATATTGAAGGATTGGAAAGCGTCGATTGGCTGCTGCTCGACAACTTGAACGATAGCCTGGCGATTCTGGAAAGCGGCGAGAAAGCTCTAGCCAATACGCTGCTGGTACAGGTTCGAGTCAATTTTTTCCCCACGCATCAGAACCAACCCGAACTGACACAGATCAGCCACTGGCTATCGCGGCACGGATTCAGTTTCTACCGGCTGAATAATTTGCAGCATTACAGCCATCAGCCTAAGCGCGACGACTTGCTGAAACAACAAGCCACCCAGCTTATCGGTGCCGATGCGCTTTTCATTCCATCGCAGCAGCGAATCGAAACTCTGGATACTCACCGGAGAGCTAAGTTGGCATTCATTCTGCACTCCGTCTATCAAATCCATGATTTGACATTCAGCTTGCTTGATCAAGAGAAGACCAGCTCCGGAGAAAAATACCTGGAAAGCAATGGCTATCTGAAGAAAACAAATCCAACTATCAACGAAAAACAGAAAGCCAGAGTATACATCAATTCTGGAAAACCGAAGATCTGCATTGGAGTCCCAGTATATAACGAAGAAAGCCACATCCATGAAACCGTCGCATCCCTCAAAAGACAGAACATTGATGGAATAAAGTTCATATTTTCCGATAATGCATCTACAGATAAAACCTACGAAATAGCTAAGTCACTCTCCAGCGATGACCCTCGCTTTGAAATTACCCGGAACTCTGAAAACGTTGGAGCAGCAGATAACTTTATAAACCTATTCAAGGACTCGAGCTCCGAGTACTTCATGTGGCTGGGGGCCCACGACTGTTTAAGTGAAAACTATATAGCCGAAACAGCCAGAATTTTGGATAATAACAAATCAGTATCCATGGCCTGCGGGTACCCATTTGGCATCATGAATGGTAGAGCCTTTGGTCCTGTAGAAGAGGCCATCTATGACTTTAAACAACCGAGCCCAGCTGATCGATATTTGAGCTCTGTGGCAACTCTTTCGAACTGTACAGTATTCCACTCACTGTTCAGAAGAAAGGACCTTGATGGGTTTGAGTTCAGAAAAACCATTTCCATGGACCACACAATAATAAGCAGACTACTATGGAAAGGTATCCTCCAATACTCGGAAAATGCCAAATACTTCAGAAGATACTTCCAGAAAAGGGAGTCGACTGTAGAAGAAAGAATTCTTGGAAGAGAGGGATCCCTGGAAAGAAATGACTTTTTCGACCACCACATATCCGATCTGGAAAAATTGCAGGGAGCACAGAGAAACGAAAAACTAATAAAAAAGGTAGAGATGATTCTGAAGTCAAGATTCAAATGAAATAGGACCCTGAGTGATCCCCACAAAATCACCCGAGCTCCTGGGCTTGCCAGTGGACCTCCCGCCGCAGGGCCAGCTCCAGCTCTCGCAGTCTATCCTGGGAAGTGTCTCCCGCATGAGTGCGTGCATACTCCAGTCCCAATCGCCACAAAGACAGCACGTGCCTGTCCTTGACGCTGTTGCTCTGAAAGCGCCGCTCGTGCCCTGCCTCCCGGGCTTGCAGGCCCAGCAGGTACAGTGCGTAGTTGGCCAGCACGGCAACCAGCAGCAGGATCTCGATGCGCCGCGGGCAGCGGCTTCGATGCAGCTCCAGGCCAAACCCCAGCCGATGGCTCTTCAGGTCGCGCAAGCCTTCCTCGACCTGCATGCGCCACTTGTAGATCGCCACGACCTGCGCGGCATTCCACTGCGCCTCGGGCAGGTTGCTGGCCAGCAGCCAGGGCTCGCTTTCGCGCTGCGCGTTTTGCCGGCTGCGCTTGTCCTGGGCCACGGTCCCGGTGACGCGCCGGTGCTTGCGCCCCCGCGGCGCATGCTTCACCGCGTAGAGTGGGACCAAGGCGCCGAGCGCGTCATTTCGAGGCCACCGAGCCGTTTCGGCGATGCCGAGGCCAGGGCGTACAGGCTTTTCACCGGCTGCCAGGGCTGCTCGCCGAATCGGCACAGGTCGCGATTGCGCACACGGCCGACGTAATGTCAGCCCATGGCTTTGACGGCCCGGAACCAGGGCCACCGGAAACCGGCATCGGTGACCAGGATGGGCGTGCAGCCGGCCGGCAGCATCGCGGCGAGTGCCTCGAGCAGGCGTTTCTGGCAACGCGGGCAGCCCTCGCGCGGATGGACGACTTCGCACACCGGTAGCGAGCGTCCGGCCAGTGGGATCGCGGCGCGCAACAGGAACAGCTTGCCGGCGGCATTGATCGGCGACCCGTCCACCAGGATCAGGGGATGCCTGAGAGCGTGTTATGAACTTTGAAGAAGAGATGCGGCATTGCCGAGCATGAGGATGGTGAAGACGACGAAGTGCAAGCCAGCCAATGTTTCCGGTAGGCGCTCGTAGTCGCGAGCCAGGCGCCGGAACCGATTGACCCAGCCGAAGCCGCGCTCCACGACCCAGCGGCGCGGCAGAAGCACGAAGCCTTTCTTGGCTTCAGACAGTTTCACCACGTGCGGTTGGATGCCTTCTTCCTGGGCCGCTTGCGCCGGATCATGACCGGTGTAGCCCTGGTCCACGAAGGCGAGCTTCACCGTCTGGCCCGTGGCCTGCTGGACTTGCCGTGCCAGCGATCGCACCTGGGCACGCTCCTGCTCATTGGCTGGTGTGACGTGGACCGCCAGCAGGTGGCCGAGCGTGTCCACCGCCATGTGCACCTTGCTGCCCTTCTTACGTTTATAGCCGTCATAACCGGCCCGTGGCCCGCTCTCGCAAGTGGACTGCAAGGTGCGGCCGTCCAGGATCACGGCGCTGGGTTGGCCCTGCTTGCCTTGAGCGACACGCAACACCGAGCGCAGATCGTTGGCCATGGCTTCGAAGCAGCCGGCCTGCAGCCACCGCTGAGTCTGTTGGTAGACCGCCTCCCACGGCGGAAAGTCGTTGGGAATCAGTCGCCAGGGAGCACCAGCCCGGGCCATCCAGCGCAACGCGTTGAACATCAGGCGCAGATCGTACCTGCGCTGCGGCGCTCGCGGATCCATCAGGGTCAGGTAGGGCGCAGCGAAGGCCCATTCTTCATCAGAAACGTCTGTCGGGTAAGGGCGTGCGGGCTTCATCCAACTACGATAGCTTCACCGGCACCAAGTTCATAACACGCTCTAGGCGACCCACTGGCTCTACTGGACAAGCATGTGGACTTTGCCGCCCTGGCAGCCGAGATCGACCGCAGAGCGCCTCGCCCCAGCCGCGCCAAGGGCGGTCGGCCGCCTTATCCGACAGAGCTGATGACGCGCCTGCTGGTGCTTTAGCAGTTGTTCAACCTGTCCGACGAGCAAATGGAGTTCCAACTGCTCGATCGCATGAGTTTCCAGCGTTTTGCCGGGTTGAAAAACTCCGGCCGAGTGCCGGACCGCAACACGATCTGGGCCTTTCGCGAGCGCCTGGTACAGGCCAACATCGAGCATCGGATCTTTGCCGAGGTGCAGCGTCAGTTGCAGGAGCACGGCTTGCGGGCCCGCGAGGGGCAGATCATCGATGCCAGCATTATCCGGACACCGATCCAGCACAACACGGCCGATGAGCGGGCCATGGTGAAGGCGCAGGCCGTACCGGTCGAATGGTCGCCCGCCAAGCGCCGGCAAAAGGATGTCGAGGCGCGCAGGACGAAGAAACACGGCAAGTCGTACTTCGGCTACAAGCTGTCGGTCAGCGTGGATCGCCGGCACACGCTGATTCGCTGCGTGAAGGTAAGCGATGCCAGCGAGGCCGATACCCTGCATTGGGTGGATGTGCTCGACCGAAGCAATAGCAGCCGGGACTTCTGGGCGGATCGCGGCTATCACGACAGACCCCGGGAGCGCAGGCTCCACCTGATCGGCTGGCGGCCATCTATCCAGCGCAAGGGGCAGGCTGGCAAGCCGATCAGTGAACGGGACAAGGCACGAAACAAACGCATAGCCAGTCCCCGAGCCCGGGTCGAACATGTCTTTGCCAGCCTGGCCCGGATGGGTGGCAAGGCTGTGCGCAGCATCGGCCTGGCACGGGCTGAGTTTAGTCTGACGCTCAAATCGGCGGTGTACAACTTGAAACGGATGAGCAGCCTGCTAGAAATGGCCTGATCCAGGCCTTTGGCCGGGCTGCCTCGGGCCCTGAGTGATCCCCAGAAACTTTCCAAGAAAATCAATTGGGTAGGGCTTGAAGAGGCCTGCATGGACGGGCACGTTGGTTGTCGCCAAACTGACCGATGTCCCCCTACCCATGCAGACCGTCCAATTCTTGCACGATGCCTTCGCCCAAGCACTCCCCACGATCCATGCCCGCCGTCTCGAAGCCCTGATGGCCGCAGTGGCCGCCCTGCTGCAAGGCCGCTGCCTGAGCCTGACCGCGCTGGGGCGCTTCCTGCCCGGCTCTGCCTGGCCCAAGCATGCGATCAAGCGGGTCGACCGCCTGCTCGGCAACCGGCAGTTGCAGGCCGAGCGGGGGGTGTTCTACTGGGCCATGCTCCGCGCCCTGCTGGGGTCGCTCGAGCATCCGTCGATCCTGGTGGACTGGTCGCCGATCGATACCGCCGGCACGCTGTTCCTGCTGCGCGCCGCGATCCCGCTGGCCGGGCGTTCGCTGCCGGTCTGTGGAGTCGTCTATCCGCGCGAGGGCTGCCCGCGTTGCCAGAAACGCCTGCTCGAGGCGCTCGCGGCGATGCTGCCAGCCGGCTGCACGCCCATCCTGGTCACCGATGCCGGTTTCCGGCGGCCCTGGTTCCAGGCCGTCGAAGCCATGGGTTGGCATTACGTCGGCCGTGTGCGCAATCGCGACCTGTGCCGATTCGCCGAGCAGCCCTGGCAGCCAGTGAAAAGCCTGTACGCCCTGGCCTCGGCATCGCCGAAACGGCTCGGTGGCCTCGAAATGACGCGCTCGGCGCCCTGGTCCACCCCACTCTACGCGGTAAAGCATGCGCCACGGGGGCGCAAGCACCGGCGCATCACCGGAACCGTGGCCCGGGATAAACGCAGCCGGCAAAACGCACAGCGCGAAAGCGAGCCCTGGCTGCTGGCCAGCAACCTGCCCGAGGCGCAGTGGAATGCCGCGCGGGTCGTGGCGATCTACAAGTGGCGCATGCAGGTCGAGGAAGGCTTGCGCGACCTGAAGAGCCATCGGCTGGGGTTTGGCCTGGAGCTGCATCGAAGCCGCTGTCCGCGCCGCATCGAGATCCTGCTGCTGATCGCCGTGCTGGCTAACTACGCGCTGTGCCTGCTGGGTCTGCAGGCGCGAGAGGCGGAGCACGAACGGTGCTTCCAGAGCAACAGTCTCAAGTGCAAGCACGTGCTGTCGCTGTGGCGGCTGGGGTTGGAGTACGCACGCGGTTA
Organism: Azorhizophilus paspali; assembly: GCF_043587585.2. GTDB lineage: Bacteria > Pseudomonadota > Gammaproteobacteria > Pseudomonadales > Pseudomonadaceae > Azotobacter > Azotobacter paspali. Next base: position 1,984,372 of record NZ_CP171449.1, on the reverse strand, counting down.
CGCGGGAGACATTTCCCAGGAGACGTTATGCCGTCTGGAGTTGGCCCTGCGGCAGGAGGTCCACCGGCAAGCGCGGGAACTGCGGTGATTTTGTGGGGATCACTCAGCCTCGGGCCGCTTTACCGTGTGAGCGTCGGGCCTGACAGATAGCTCTGCTGCAAGTACGAGCGTATTTCATCGCTCAACGTGATTCGGATGGCGGTTTTTAGAGGTGCCCTCCAAGCGCTGCCGAGACGAGGTGCATATTATGCGGGAAGATTTACGTTCAGGTACTTATTGATCAGCCCAACAAAAAACCAATTACTGTTGGCGGCGGCAAAATCTGAGTGCAACACCTGGCCGTTTCGGCAAGGTGATAAGAGCGTCATCTATCGAATAGGTGACGCTCACGAGATCTAACGCCTAAGTACGTAACAGGCAAGTCGCTATTGGCGCTTCAGCCAAGCACCGGGCCAGTGCGTGATGTTCTGCGCTAACTCACTTTCATTGAATGGCCAAGCAGGCTGCTCAATCACGAACCCTTGATGTCTTGCCGCAAAATCCCGGGCAGCCCACATCGGATTGTCGCTCGCCCACTCCGCAGCACCTCTTGGCACATCAGCAAGGTCAAACATGATTCCGTCGGTTGCCACAATGTAAGAACCAGGCGTCACCAGATCTGCATAAGCCTCCAGCTCCCCCATGACATGGGCATAGGAGTGGTTAGAGTCAAGGATAATCAGTACTTTTTCACCGGGCTCCACCAAGGCCTTCACCTGAGCAACGATCTCAAGAGTTGTAGAGCCACCCTCGATAAGGGTAATGCGGTCGCTGAGCGGATGAGCTTCTATCGCTGCACGGTTATGCGGGCGGATCTCGATGTCGATGCCCACTACTCGTCCCTTATCCATGGCCTTACACAGGCTTGAATAGAAAATCAGCGAGCCGCCATGCGCAACACCGGTCTCGATGATGACATCGGGCTGAACCTGGAAAATTACCTCCTGCATACGGATCATATCCTCTGGTAACTGGATAACCGGTCTGCCCATCCAGCTGAAGGTGTACTGATATTTTTGATTCCACCCTATACGAACCCAATGCCGCGAGATTTCTTCGAATGCCTCTTTTGAGTAAAGATCAAGACTCCGAAACTTGCCAACATCTTCCAAGAGTAGCGTCCCGGCTTCGGTATCCAACGTCAATTTCATAACTAACCCCAGTCAATCAACTCGACTTCTATTCCAGCTCTAGCCAGCATTCTATTGTTCTCATCACGGTAATTTGGATTCATCAACACAGCGCTATAAACCTGCCGTACAGACAAATCTTCAGGCGCTACGATAGGATGCCCAGTTCCCGGAATATACTTACCCTGCTTATTTGGGTTCAGATCGACAATGCAATCAATCAAGCGACACGCCGGATCGATCAGGTTAGCGAAAGTTGCCCCTTTGGCACCAGCCCCCCACAGTGCGATCTTGCCTTCAGCGCACAATATCTGCAGGCGATTCAACCATTCCCCCTTCAGACCCACCTCGCAAACACCGTAGTTCTTGGCCAACTCCGCCGTGCGTGGACTGATCGGAGACAGTGGGGGTATAGTGCAAGAGGGCCGCCCCTCCAGCCACAGGTACTGCCCTCCAAAGATGTGTTCTACTCGTTCAACGACAAAGCCAGCTCGTTCAAAAGCTACACCTAGAGATTCAGCGGTGAACAGCGAACAGTGCTCATAGAAAAAGTCCCAAACTACTCGATTACGCAAAATCCACTCGACACAAGGTGTCTCGAAGAAAACCCGGGTATTGGAAGCTCCTGCCAAAGCAGCACGCACCGAGCCCAGCAATACCAGCGGGTCAGGAACATGCTCGATAACGTGTCTGCAAACTACAACATCGGCAGCCACGTCGACGCAGCGGTCATCGTAGTAGCAACGGCGGAAAGAGACTCTCCCGTCAAGATCGGTGTCCGGGCCCACGTAGCTAGGGTCAAAGCCATAACCTCGGTTATTTGCCCCAGGATAGCTCACCAACTTCTTGATAAACTGCCCCTTGCCACACCCCACCTCAACAATCGTACAGTTTCGCACCCCATGCTGCTCGACCAAATTCGTTACCAGACCGTCGAGATACATATCAAAATAAGCAGAACAAGACTGAGTATTGTCGTAATCATGCCCATACGACAGAAGAGAAAACTCAAAAGCTTTGTTGAAAATAAAACCACAGCCTTCACACACCACCAGATCCAAATCACCACGAGTCACAGAGCGCGCTATTACTTTGTCCATAACGACAAGATTCTGGTGAACGGGAACCTGCCTGCGATGCAGAAAGGGAAATAACCGTATATCACCGCATACAGGACACTGTTGCTCAATCATGCTGCCCACTCTTGTACGCTACGCGCCAAGCCTTGCATCAGTGGAATCTGGGGCATCCACCCCAGGGCTCTAAGCTTCAAACTTTCGCCAACCAGCAATGGCGGCCCACTCGGTCGCTCACTAGCCAGCTCCAAGACAACCTGCGGATCGGCCTGGCACAGATGGGCGATTTCAGTCACGATTGCAGCCAACTGAATTGGCTGGCCGGAACTTATGTTGTAGACACCATGAGCATTCGCTAGCAGCAAGCTGACGAGCCCTTCTGCTACATCAAATACATGCAAAAAATCTCGATATGCGCGAAAATTCACAGCAAATGGCATGCGCCTACCCTGCAATACATTAATCAGGGATGGCACCAAACGGGACGAAGCCTCTCCCGTCCCAAAAGGCAGGAAGATACGCCCCCAGGCACAAGGTACTTGGTAACTCTCGCATACAGCGGCCACAAGGCGGCGTGTCGCATCTTTCGCTGTGCCATAGAGAGTTGAAGGAACAAGAGGGGTACTGTCCTCACGGCAATAGCCATGACTCCAATCGTATTCGGCACAGGTACCCGCCACTACCACATGGCGCCCACCTGCACCGCAGAACGCCTCAACCAAGCGCGTTGTGGCGTCGACCCAGCGCAAGTTGAGCGGCGATGCCCAATATTTGCCGTGTTCGGCGTACCAAGCTAAATGCAACAAGTGTGTCGCCTGTGCTTGATCGAGCAGCCGCGAAAAATCCCCAACCTCTAATAAATCAGCTTCAATGGAATCGGCTCGCAGTACCAAACCGCAACGTCCAACAGCAACCGTTGGAATCCTTCTCCGCTGTAAGGAATCAAGAACGTAACGGCCGATAAACCCACTACCGCCAGTCAGCAATACCCTCATGCAACCAATACCTCGGTCAAGTGCAAGCTGGGTACCGCAGTAACGAGTAGCCCCCTCCACTCGCCCACATACGCCAGTTGAGCCATCACCTCGCTACGCAAATTCCAAGGCAGAACTAATATGCGATCAGGTCGATGCGCCCTCAGATGAACCTCATCAACGATGGGGATACGACTACCCGGCATGTATCCACCTTGCTTAGCCGGGTTCCTATCAACCACGTAGGGCAGCAGATCGGGACGGACACCGGAAAAATTGAGCAGTGTGTTGCCCTTGGCAGCAGCGCCATAAGCCCCAACTTTCAGGCCCTGGCGCTTGGCATCGAGCAGAAATGCCAACAGATCGTTCTTGACCCGCTCAGCCTCGGCCTGAAAACCACGATAGAATGATGCACGGGTCATGCCCGCCGCCACTTCCTGTCCTAGCAACCCAGTAACGGCAGTCGATACTGCATACAGACCGGCATCGCTCCGCTGGGCAAACACCCTCAGGCTACCGCCGTGCGTAGGCAGCTCCTCCACATCGAACACTCTCAGGCCATTGGCAGCGAAGATTCGTTGCACTGCGGTCAACGAAAGATAGGAGTAGTGCTCGTGATAAGCCGTGTCGAACTGCTTCCCCTGCACCATGCGCATAAGGTGCGGAAACTCGAATGTCGCCACCCCGTGCGGTTTCAGCAGGCGAGTGAAACCAGAAACGAAGTCGTTGATATCGGGCACGTGAGCCAACACGTTGTTAGCCACCACTAGATCGGCTTGGCGCCCGGCAGTAGTCAACTCTTCGGCCAGCACCATGCCGAAGAAACGCTCAATAATATCGATCCCTCTGGCTTTAGCAGCGCGCGCAGTACTGGCTGTGGGCTCGACGCCGTAGCAGGGAATGCCTGCAGCCTGCACATACTGCAGCAGATAGCCATCATTGGCGGCGACCTCAACGACACGACTGGTGTTATTTAGCCCGAATCGCTCGATCATTACTCGGGTATAGTGCTCGGCATGTGCCAGCCAAGAAGAAGAGAACGAGCTGAAGTAGGCGTAATCTTCGGTAAACAGCGCATCACGACCGGCATGATCCTCAGTTTGCACCAGCCAGCATTCCTCACACACCAGTAGGCGCAAGGGAAACCAGACCTCCGGCGCCCTCAGCGATGCCTCATTCAAGTAGGCATTGGAGAGCGGCGCACTGCCCAAATCCAGAAATGGCAAGCGCAAGTCGTTGCCACAGTGTCGGCACTTCACAGATATACTCCTTCAAATCCAGACTGGATGAGAGGGTGACTGACATCGCGCGGCGACATCTGCACCGTCGCGAGCGGCCAGCAAATATCGAGCCGTGGGTCCAGTGGATGCAGTCCAGCTTCCGCCTCCGCGGTGTAGGCGGCCGAGTGGCAGTACAACAGCTCCACATCATCACTCAGCGCCTGGAAGCCATGAGCAAAGCCTTCGGGAATCATTAGAGCCCGGCCATTCGCGGCCGAAAGCCATTCCGCATGCCACTGCAGAAACGTCGGCGAGTCGGCACGGAGGTCGACGACCACATCCCACACCTCGCCATGCAGACAACTGACTAGTTTCATCTCGGCATGCGGCGGACGCTGAAAGTGCAGGCCGCGCACGGTGCCGCTCTTGGCTGTATAGGTGTGGTTAATCTGAACGATGGGCTGACTCCAGCCGGCGGCTATCAACTCTTCCGCACAGAACAGCCGGGCCAGGAAACCACGACTATCGCTTAGAGGATGACGCTCAACCACCATCAGACCCGCAAGTGGTAAAGCGCTGAGATTGAAACGACTCATACCTGCTCCTCATAGGCGGCGATTTCCGTCTCGCAGAGGACTCGCGGATCGCAACCCTCCTGCTGATCGCGATACCAAGCCATGGTGCGTCGTACTGTTTCGGCCAAGGGCCAATGTGACATCAGACCCAGCGTAATACGTGCCTTGGCCGTTTCCAGCGCCAGCCAGCCGGCCTCATGGGAGCCATCGCAGCCATCGCCATAACGCACTTCGCCCTGCCCGTACGCCGCACGCGCCAGCTCAACCACCTCGCGCACGGTGGCCGCCTCGTGGGTATGCGGCCCGAAATTGTAGGCGCAGGCCAACTCCGGCTGCCGCCAAAGCCGCTCGGCCAGCTGCAGATAGCCGGCAAGCGGCTCCAGCACATGCTGCCAGGGGCGGATCGCCTGAGGACGGCGAATCTCGAGAGTACTTCTTGCCTGCCAGGCACGTACCGCGTCGGGGATCAGGCGGTCTTCCGACCAATCCCCTCCGCCGATCACATTACCGGCCCGCGCGGAGGCAATTGCGACACCTTGCACGCGCAGGAAAGCATCTCGATAACTGCCGATGACGATCTCGCTAGCGGCTTTGCTGGCGCTGTAAGGGTCGTGACCGCCTAAGGCATCGTCCTCGCGATAGGGGTAAGCCCACTCGTTGTTGCGGTAGACCTTGTCGGTCGTCACCATGACCGCGACACGCAAGTAGTCCAGACCACGTAGTGCTTCAAGCAAATGGGCTGTTCCCATCACATTGCTGGATAGGGTGCCGAGCGGATCGCGGTAGCTAGCCCTCACCAACGGCTGAGCCGCCAGATGGAAGACGATTTCGGGCTGCACCTTACGCACGCATTCAGCCAATGCCTCCGCATCGCGGATATCGCAGAACAGGTTAGAACAACAGGTATCGATCCGGGCCAGGCTGAAGAGACTGGGAACGGTCACGGGTGGCAGGGAGATGCCTGTGATCTGAGCCCCCAAACGGGACAGCCACAGTGTCAGCCAACTCCCCTTGAACCCCGTATGTCCGGTCACCAATACCCGGCGCCCACGGTAGAAATCCCCAAAAGCACTCATGCCCAGACCTTCCAGGGGGGGTTGCCTTTCAACCAAAGCTCTTCGAGCTGGTTCTTGTCGCGCAGGGTATCCATGGCCTGCCAGAAGCCCGTGTGCCGATAGGACCTCAAGTGTCCTTCTCTGGCTAGTTGCATCAACGGTTCACCCTCCCAGCTGCTTTGGTCACCATCGATGTAATCAATAACGGCAGGGTCGAGGACGAAGTAGCCGCCATTGATCCACGCACCATCTCCGGCTGGCTTCTCTTTAAAGCTCGCGACAGCGTCGCCGTCCATGTCCAACGCACCGTAGCGCCCAGGGGGCTGAATGGCAGTCACCGTGGCCAGACGCCCGTGCGACCGGTGGAAGCGAACCAGTTCGCCGATATCGACATCGGAAAGGCCGTCACCATAAGTAAAACAGAACGGCTCACTCCCCAAGTGCTCCCGAATACGACGCAGCCGGCCACCAGTAAGGGTCTCCTCGCCAGTGTTGACCAAGGTGACCCGCCAAGGCTCGACATAGCGTTGATGAACTTCCATCGAGTTGCGGGACATGTCGAAAGTTACATCGGACATATGCAAGAAGTAGTTCGCAAAATACTCCTTGATGACATACCCCTTGTACCCGCAACAGATCACGAAGTCGTTGATTCCATAATGGGAATAGATTTTCATGATATGCCAGAGAATGGGTTTACCGCCGACTTCTATCATTGGCTTCGGCCGCAAATGGGATTCCTCGGAGATCCGGGTTCCCAGTCCCCCCGCCAGTATTACCGCTTTCATTGATCAGTCTTTTTCCTAACTTAAAAACAGTGACTCTCAGCGGCCTATCGAGCAATAAACGATACCTTTGTGCGCCATCCGCCTCGGCTCGAACAAATTCCGCCCATCGAAAATCACCGGCTGCCTGAGTTGCTGCTTGATAAAGTCGAAATCCGGCGCCTTGAAGGCCCGCCACTCGGTGACGATCACCAACGCCTCGGCGCCCTTGAGCGCCGCCTCCTTGGTACCACAGAGGATCAGGTCGTCACGGTTGCCGTAAAGGCGCTGAGCCTCGTCCATGGCTTCCGGATCGTAGGCCTGCACCCTGGCGCCGACCTGCCAGAGCGCCTCCATCAGTACCCTGCTGGGCGCTTCGCGCATGTCGTTGGTGTTCGGTTTGAAACTGAGGCCCCACAGGGCGAAAGTCTTGCCGGCAAGATCCCCGGCGAAATGCCGGTCGATCTTGCGGAACAATACGTTCTTCTGTCGCTCGTTACGTGCCTTGACGGCCTTGAGCAGCTTAGCGTCGAAGTCGATACTGTCGGCGGTGCGTATCAAAGCTTCAATATCCTTGGGAAAACAGGAGCCGCCATAACCGGCGCCGGCATAAATGAAGTGATAGCCGATGCGCGGATCGGACCCGATACCCTGACGGACCATTTCGATGTCGGCTCCCAACTCTTCGGCCAGGTTAGCCATTTCGTTCATGAAGCTGATCTTGGTCGCCAGCATGCAATTGGCGGCGTACTTGGTCAGTTCGGCGCTGCGCACATCCATGACGATGACCTTTTCATGGTTGCGATTGAAGGGTGCGTACAGTTCACGCATTACTTCCTCGCTGTCCCGATTGTCGGTACCAATGACGATACGATCCGGACGCATGCAATCGGCGACGGCCGAGCCTTCCTTGAGGAATTCCGGATTGGAAACCACATCAAAGCCGAGATCCCCGCGCCCACGCAGGGCGAGTACGGCGGCGACACGCTCGCGCACCTTGTCGGCAGTGCCTACCGGTACCGTGGATTTGTCGACAAGAATGCAATGGCCATCCATGTGCCGGGCAATGGTTTCGGCCACACCGAGCACGTACTGCAGGTCGGCGGAACCGTCCTCGTCCGGCGGAGTACCGACCGCGATGAAGTGGACCTCTCCATGCAGGACAGCGCTCGCCGCATCGGTGGTGAAATTCAAACGGCCGGCCTCGTGATTCTGTCGGACGAGCGGCTCAAGGCCTGGCTCGTAGATCGGGACGATCCCCTGCCTGAGGTTCTCGACCTTATTGGAATCGATATCCACGCAGACGACATCGTGGCCGACCTCAGCCAGAACGGCAGCCTGCACCAGCCCCACATAACCAATGCCGAAAACAGTGATCTTCATGCATATCCCTTGGTGCCACCTCGAAACACCGTCGATAGTGCCTTGCCAGTCATGAAGTCATATGCGCGAAAACAGGCAGGAGAATGGGCTTGTCCGAATGAATGAAGCCGCAACCCGCGATTCTTGCCGAAAATTCGACCACTACGATCTAAACGGGCCTTGGCCAAGCTGGCAGCAGCTGATCCAGTATTCGTTCAAGATTTGGTTTCCCCGTCCGATAAGGGCCTTGGAAAGCCCCTTCGGAGAAGGATAATGAGCGCAAGGCAAAAACAGGCGAAAAAGCGGGGTTTACGCGCTGTAAATGAGCATTTTGAGCCTGTTTTTAACGCAGCGATGACCGCACAGGTAGTTTTTAGAGGTGCCCTTATGGCGTTGGCCGAGGGTACAGTGCGTCGAGACTGAAGGCGTTGATCTTGCCGGCCTTGAAATTGGAAAAGCGGGACCGGGTAATGCCGAGCCGGCGGGTCCTCTCGCTGTCGGTGCCTGGCCAGGCAGCCGCCTGCTCGGTGATGGCACGCATCAGGGCGGCGCGCAACTTCATGTTCTCGGCCTCGGCCGGGGTGTCTTCGATGGCATCCCAAACGCTGGCAAAACGTTGTCGTTCGGTCATTTTCCACTCCTCAACAAGTCGCGGAAACAGGCTGCCGCCAGGGCGACGGCCCTCTTAAGTTTCCATCCCCTCATCCGATAAAGCTCTTGGAATCAGCCATCCAAGGAGAACGACCATGAGCTCGCCGCTGAACGATGCCGGTACCCTTTCCAACTCGCCTCTGACCGACCTGACCCCGCGCCAGCGCCTGGAAAACGCGCTGGACGAGTTGCCGCCAGCCCCCGGGAGTGCTGTGGCACAGGCCGAGGGCGCACAGCCGGGGTTGGTCGCCCGCGAAGAGCTGGTCGAGCCACTCAAGCGGATCAACGAGGTGCTGAGCAGCTACGGCGTGGAGTTTCATCTGAGCGAGCCGGGGCGGCGGGTGGTCACGGAGATCGTCGACCGGGAGAGCGGCGAAGTGATCCGGCAGATCCCCAGCGAGGAGATGCTGCACATCGCCGAGAATCTCGAACGGTTGCGCGGCATCCTGCTGCGGGAAATGGCCTGAGCCCCGCCCATCCGACTCAGGAACCCGGAATGACAGTGCCTTCGATGGGTCCCAAGGTGGCCAGTTCTTCGCCGGACACCGGGGTACTAAGGGTCGCACCGCGCATGCTGGACTGATCGGCCAGGCGCACCTGGGCGATCTCTCCCTTGCTGTCGAGACGCTCCACCCAGGCCAGGTCACCCTCGGCGAAGCATACCAGCGAGCCGATCGGAATCAGGCCGAACCGCTGGACATAGTGTTGAAGCCAGTGCCGGTCGAGCTGCGCCTCGTGGCCGATCAACTGACGGTAGACGCCACTGATCGCCTGCTCCGGTCGATCCGGCCGCGGCCGCCCCATAGCATCGATCACATCGACCACGGTGGCCATCCGCGCCAGTTCGCCGAGCTGGTCGCCCTGCAGACCAAGCGGGTAGCCGCTGCCGTCGAGTCGCTCGTTGATCTGCTCGACGATGCCACGAACCACCGGCTTGGCCAGCCACTTGCACCGGCCTAGCCGCTCGCACAGCAGCGCCACATGCCGCCCGAAGATTTCACGCTGCCGATGATCGAAAGATTCGCTGCGCATTAGTTCCGGCGGCAATAGCGCCTTGCCCAGATCGTGAACCAGGGCGCAGGCGCAGATCGCCTTGACCAGCTCGTTGGGCAGGCCGCGACTGCGCGCCAGGTCGGCAAGACGTACCGCCACCGCGATGCAATGCTGGATCAGTGGCGAGTCGTCCACCAGGCAGTGCACGGCGAACAGCAGGTCCTGACGCTCTTCGTCGAGCAATTGCAGTAGATAGTCGCTGTGCCAGGACAGCCGAGCCGACTCGATATCGTTGCCATGTTGCAGGTCCACGGCCAGCCCGCTCAGATAGAGCGCTACCCGTGCCAGACGACGAGCCATGGGCGTGGCGTAGTCGCGGCCATGGCTATGCGACGGATCGCCGGCCTGCGCTACCCGGCCGGCCTGGAACAACGACGAAGGCGCCAGCGCGGAGTCGCCACCGAACGCACCGCGGGCACTTTCCCGTTCGATCTCGCGCACGTAGAACCACAGCCGGCGCTCCAGATCGGCGGAAGGCCTGTCGAAGGTGAAGCCAAAACGGGCCGCCTTCCAGTCGGGGTTGAGCTGGCGATGGCAGATCCCCCCCCGCAGCCCGATCTGCTGGCCGTTGGGAAAGTGCAGGATGATCTGTTCGACGACCTGTCCGACCTGCAATTCGCTGGCGGAACCGGCCGGCAGCTCGATCCGGCAGCCGCCCTGCGACAGGTCGAGCAAGCGGCCGGCGAACGGCTGCATTCCCCGGGCCGGCAAAACTTCGACCGGTACCGTCAGGCGCGTCGGCAACTCGGCGCGGAAAGCGCTGCGGCGGTGCAGGATCTCCAGCCATTCCGGCCAGAGACACGCCAACTGGACGCGTCCCGGCACGGACAGGCGTTGCCAGCCGCCTAGCGGCGCACTGCGCAGCAAGGTGCTGGCGACCCGTCCGGCGAGATGGCTGTCGTACCCGCCGGACTCGAGCAGCGGCGCCACAGCCGGTAGCGCGGTCAGGTCGATGACCAGCCGTTCGCCGGGCACCACCTCCATGAGTACCACCGCCAGGGAAGGCGTATCCGGCGACAGGCCGATCAGCCGGGCGCCGCCCTGTTCGCAGAGCTGCTCCAGCAGGTCGCGACATTTGTCCAGATGCTTGATGCGCGAGTAGGTATCGCTGGCCTGTTCCAAGATTTGTTTCCTTCATTCATTACCGGATTAGGGACGTTGGCCAATATGCCTTGCCCTCCCTCTCCCCAAGGGGAGAGAGCTGCTTGTCCCCCCCTTTCCCATACTTGGGATAGAGGCCGGAGGAGAGAGAAGTTGGTAACTAGTCCGCCCCCTCTCCCCACGGGGAGAGGAAGCTGCTTGTCTCCTCCCTCCCATGCCAGGGAAAGGGAGCTGAAAGCCCGGTGATCGGGCATTTCATGAAAATGCTCTGAACCCGCAGAAGACAATCGATGCGATAAGACGGCCAATGTAAGGGAAAGCGCCGGGCGCCTCGGTCCGCTACTCCGCCAGGCCATTGCGCAAACGGGCGACCGCCTGGCTGTGCAACTGACAGACGCGGGATTCGCTAACGCCCAGCACGGCACCGATTTCCTTGAGGTTGAGGTCTTCCTGGTAGTACAGGCCGAGCACCAGTTTCTCCCGCTCGGGCAGCGCCTCGATAGCCTTGACCAAGCGCTCCAGATCGCGCCCTTCGGCAAGCTCGACGAAAGGCGAGGCGTAGTGTCCAACGCTCATCGCGTCCACCTCGTCCTCGCCCAGGTCGTCGATGGCTACCAGTTGGCTGCCGTTGCTGTCCAGCAGCAACTGCCGGTATTCGGCGAGGTCCAGCCCCATGGCCATGGCGATCTCGCGCTCTTCGGCGGGCCGGCCGAGACGCTGCTCGAGCTGGCGCAGGGTATCCTCCAGGGCGCGGGCGTTGCGTCGCACGCTACGCGGCACCCAGTCGCGGCTGCGCAATTCGTCGAGCATGGCGCCGCGCACGCGCTGGCTGGCGAAGGTGGCGAAACTGGCGCCCTGAGCCGCATCGTAGCGTGACAGGGCGTCGAGCAGACCGATGGTACCGGCCTGGATCAGGTCGTCCAGCTCGACGCTTGCCGGCAATCTGGCCTGCAGATTCAAGGCCTGCCGTCGCACCAGAGGTAGATATTCCTCAAGCAGGTCCCGCTGTCTGATTTTGCCCTGTGCCGTATACATTTCACTGACCTGGAGCATGACGAAAAAACGGCCTGCCCTGTCTGGTTTCACCGGGACCAACCCTGACCGGATGAAGGCCTTCTGCCAGTATTCTCGCCTTGCGGCAGAAACCTAAAAGCACCGAACAATCATCGGGGAAACCGGCTATTTCGGGCTTTGAGCTCTTCAGCGGTACTCGACGATCAACTCGATTGCCCCGACCGGCTGCGGTTCGGCACGGGGCGCCAGGCGAAAGCGGAACCACAGCGGCTGGCCGGCATCCAGTCCGGTCAGCGCGTCGCTGCGCCCCCAGTTGTGGGGCAGTTCGATGCAGCGCTGCGGATGACAGAGCCAGGCCCTCACCTGTGCCGAGGGCGCCAGCGAGAAACGCCAGCGCACCTCGGCCAGACGCCGTTCACGGGCAAGATCCGGCGGCTGCAGAGGAACGGAGGCACGCTCCCGGCCCGGCACCGCGAGGCGCAGGCCGGGAACGTGCGCCTGCCAGCTTCCCGGCGCGCCCTGCCCATCCACAGCGCTTACCGGCGGGGCTAGCGAGAAGCCGAGCAGAAGTCCGGCGGACATGAAGATCCCGGCGCGACGGCCCGACCTCATCCCCTCGGCCCTGCTGGCCGCTCGGCCAACAGTAGCAGCTCGATCCCGAGAAAGGCGCTCGCGGCCTGGCGCAGGTTATCGAGCAGCCCCGCATGCGAGACGAAGCCCGGATGCACGACCAGCAGGCGGATCGGTCCGCCACCCTCGCGCAGGCGGCGCAGGCACCGGTAGGCGCGCCGGAAGCCGTCCGAATCGCCCTCGACCCACAGGCCCCAACGCGGCTGCTGGCAGGCTAGGGTGTGCAGGTACGGACTGTCCTCCGCCAGGGCGACCAATTGCCAGCGGGCCGGATCGCCGACCCAGGCATGGCCGTTGGCCCGCCAGCACCGCAGGGCTTGGCGCACCCGCTCCAGGCACTGGGAGCCGGACGGCAAACCGACTACCATCAGGGTCGGACGCAGCGTCCCGGCGATGTCCGACGATGGCGCCGTGATCGATGGCGCGGCGATGACGGACTCGGCGTCCGCGCCATGTCGCGCCGCCCAGCGGCGCAGGCCGGCGGCCTGATCGAGCGGACCGAAGCCATCTTGATCTTCCGGACCCGCCATCAGTAGCCGATCTCGTCGCCGAGTTGGCGGAAGGCGTCGCCAGCGGCCAGAAGATGCAACAAGGAATCGAGCTGCTGGGCGGGACCGCGCGGACGTCGCCCACCGCCCAGGCCGGCCAGCCTGGCGCGCAGGTCCATCGCCCAATCTTCGGTGGACTGATCCAGGCGGCTGGCGCCGGTGGCCAGGGCGGCGGCGAGAAACAGCCGCAGCTCCGTCCGCGGGGGAGCCTGAAGCTCGCCGAGCGCCTGCCAGGCACGCAAGGTCAGCGCCGGCAGATCCTCGCCGGCCAGCAGCAGACGCACCCCGTCGGCCTGCTCGACGAGCGCCTGGCGCTCCGTCTCGGGCGACCAGGCCAACCAGTAGCGCTGACCGAGCGAGCGGCCGCTGTCGACGTCGCGTAGGGTGCCGAACCAGGCTTGTAGCGGCCACGCCGCCCACTCCCCGGCACGCTCGCCGGCGACGCGCAAGGCGACCGGCAGATACCGCAGATCCAGCCATAGCGGTCGGCCACGATGGCGCAGTTGCAGGCTGCCATGGTTCTCGGCGACCTCGCCCAGGCGCGCCAGGGCACGACGTTCGCCCTGGAACTCGGCGCGATTGACGGAACGCGCCGCGCCGATCCAGGGACTGCGCAGGCGCGTCAGGGCTTGCAGGAAGCCGCCTTCCGGAGTCGCCGCCAGCAGGTGGCGACGCGCTTCGAGCCGCTCGAAGGCCCAGTCCAGACGCTGCTCGTATCCGGTCGGCAACAGGTGGGCCAGCCAGGGACGGAGTTGCAGTCGCCCCGCCGGGTCCAACGTCAGCAGCGGCATGTTCCAGGTGGCGCCCGGCACCGGCTTACCGCTGCCCCAGAGCAGTTGCCGCGCACCGCTGTCGTCGGCCTCGTCCTCCTCTTCCAGCAACCGGGCTAGCCGCTCGCCCTGTACGCCGGCCGGCAGGGCTGCCAGGCGCCAGGCGCGCTCCAGCAAGGCGAAACCGTCCAGTTCGCGGCGCAGCCCTTCGAACGCGGCGGTCAGGCTGCGGCCACGACCGAACAGACCGCGGGCCCAAGTGTCGAGGCGCCGTCCGCCGCCGTCCGGCACCTCCTCAGGCACGAACGGCGACGACTGGCTGGCCGCCAGTGCCTGTCGCAGCAGCGGCTGGGCCTCGGCCACCTGCAGGTCTTCCGGCACCTGCTGGCCGCTGGTCAGATAGTTCAGGCGCAGACCGTGGCGCATGAGGATGTCCAGTACCGGGCCGAGCCGCGCGGCCTCGTCGCACTTGCTGACGATGCAGTCGCGCAAGCGGGCGCCGACGGCCAGGGTGGCGCGCTGGTAGGTGCCGACCACCTCTTCCAAGGTGTCGCCGTGGCAGGCGGCGTTGAGCAGCAGCATCAGCCGCACCGGGCGGCCGGCGGCGCCGAGCTGGTTGATCTGGGTGAGCAGGCGGCGGTCGCGCTGGCTCATGCCGACGGTATCGATGATCACTAGATGCTTGTCGGCCAATCCGGCGAGCAGGGGTTCGAGCGGCGCGACGGCGGCCAGCGTGTGTACCTCGACGCCGAGTAGGCGGGCATAGATGCGCAGTTGCTCATGGGCACCGATACGGAAGCTGTCGGTGCTGATCAGGACAACCTGGCTGGCGCCATGGCGCATCACGTAACGCGCCGCGAGCTTGGCGGCGGTGGTAGTCTTGCCCACGCCGGTGGGGCCGACCAGGGCGATCACCCCGCCGGCATCGAGCAGCGCGGCCTCGTCTTCGAGCAATGGCAAGCGCGCTTCCAACTGACGCTCCAGCCAGGCTTGCAGGGCCGGCGCCGAGGCCGGGCCGGCGGCCAACTCGGCCGGCAGGCCGGCGAGGATCTCGTCGCCCAGACAGGGGCCGAAGCCAGCACCGAGTAGGCGCTGGCGCAGTTGGCCACGGCAGCCGCCGCCAGTCGCCGAGGCCGGCATCTGCCGGTCGAGCAGGGCGCGCATGTTCTGCATCTCGCCGAGCAGGCGCTGGCCGAGGGCGGCGAAGTCGAGGGGATCGGCCGTCGACGCGGGAGGGACCGGCATCCGCCCGGCCGGCGCGGCAGCGGACTCCCGGCACGCCTGCACGGCAGGGGACGCGGCGGCGGCCTGGGCCGCCTGTTGCTCCTCCTCGGCTAAGGCGAGAATTTCCACGCCTTCGGCGATGGGACGATTGGACAGGATCAGAGCATCCTCACCCAGGACCTCGCGCACTTGGCGCATGGCCTCGCGGCTGTTGGGCGCGACGAAACGTCTGACGCTCATGGATCATTTCCCCCCGATCAGGCTGGTCACGCGCAGGGAGCGGTCGTCGGGCAGCTCCACCATGGACATCACCACCAGATGGCGCAGGCGTCGGCGCAGGAAGCGCGAGAGCAGCGCGCGCAGCCGGTGCGGCACCACCAGCACCGGCGGCTCGCCGTTGGCCTCCTGGCGAGCCAGGGCGG
This sequence comes from Azorhizophilus paspali, assembly GCF_043587585.2. Classification (GTDB taxonomy): domain Bacteria; phylum Pseudomonadota; class Gammaproteobacteria; order Pseudomonadales; family Pseudomonadaceae; genus Azotobacter; species Azotobacter paspali. The sequence goes on along the minus strand of NZ_CP171449.1, from coordinate 1,968,764 downwards.
TTTCGGTCTGCTGCATCAGGCTGTCGGCCAAGCCCGGCTCCAGGGCGCCGTTGTTCACCGCCTGCAGCAGCACCTGCTCCAGTTGCAGATCGAGGCCGATGACGTGCAGTTCGCTGCGGCTGCCGAACCACTGCTGGGTGATGGCGCGCCCCAGCGCCACGCGCACCATGGCGGTCAGTTCCTGGACATCGTTCGGCTGGGTAGCGGCGTGCTCGGCCAAGGCATCGAGGATGCTGCGCGTGTCGCGGATCGACACCTCCTCCTCAAGCAGGTTCTGCAGGATGCGCTGCAGGGTGTTGAGCGGGATCAGCTTGGGCACCACCTCCTCGACCAAGGCCTTGTTCTCGTCGCCGAGCTTGTCGAGCAGCCGCTGCACCTCGCCGCGTCCGAGCAGGTCGGCAGCATGCAAGTGCAGCAGGTGGTTGAGGTGGGTGGCGGTGACCGTGGCGGCGTCGACCACCGTGTAGCCGTAGATCTGCCCGTGCTCGCGCAGGTTCGCATCGATCCAGGTCGCCGGCAGGTTGAAGGCCGGGTCGATAGTGGCGACCCCTTCGAGGCGCCCACTGACCTGGCCGGGATCAATCGCCAGCCACTTGCCGGGATGGATCTCGCCACGGCCGATCTCCACACCCTTGAGGGTAATCAGGTAGGTGTTCGGGCCCAGCTCCAGGTTGTCACGGATGTGCACCACCGGCGGCAGGAAGCCGATGTCCTGGGCGAACTTCTTGCGCACGCTCTTGATCCGCGCGAGCAGTTCGCCCTGCTGGCGGTTGTCGACCAGCGGGATCAGCCGGTGGCCGACCTCCAGGCCCAGGGTGTCGACCAGTTGCACGTCGTCCCAACTGGCTTCCGGAGCCTCCATCCTGCTGGCCGGCGGCGCCTCGTTGACCACCTGCTCGATCAGGCGCTCCTGCTCGCGTCGGCTCAGCCACCAGCCGAGGCCGGCGAGCAGCCCGGTGAACAGCAGGAAGACGAAGTTGGGCATCCCCGGCACCAGGCCGAGCAGGCCGATCACAGCGGCGGCCAGGATCAGCACCTGCGGCCGGCTGAACAACTGGCCGATCATCTGCTGGCCGACGTCCTGCTCGGTATTCACCCGCGAGACGGTGACGCCGGCAGCGATGGAGATCACGAGCGCCGGAATCTGCGCCACCAGACCGTCGCCGATAGTCAGCATGACGTAGGTGTGGGCGGCGTCGGCGAAAGCCATGTCGTGCTGCAGCATACCGATCAGCAGGCCGCCGAGGATGTTCACCGCCATGATCACCATGCCGGCCATGGCGTCGCCGCGGACGAACTTGCTGGCGCCGTCCATCGAGCCGTAGAACTCGGCCTCTTGGGCCACCTCGCGGCGCCGCTGGCGGGCTTCCGCCTCGCCGATCAGGCCGGCGTTCAGGTCGGCGTCGATAGCCATCTGCTTGCCGGGCATGGAGTCGAGGGTGAAGCGCGCGCCCACTTCGGCGATGCGTCCGGCGCCCTTGGTAATGACCATGAAGTTGATGATCACCAGGATCAGGAACACCGCCAGGCCCACGGCGAAGTTGCCGCCAACCAGGAACTCGCCGAAGGCCTCGATCACCTTGCCGGCGGCGCCGGTGCCCGTGTGGCCCTCCATCAGCACCACACGGGTGGAGGCGACGTTCAGCGACAGGCGCAGCAGGGTAGTGAACAGCAGGATCGCCGGGAAGGCGGCGAAGTCCAGGGGTTTCTCGGTGAGCATGCTCACCAGCAGGACCATGATCGCCAGGGCGATGTTGAAGGTGAAGAACAGGTCGAGGACGAAGGGCGGCAGGGGCAGGATCATCATCGACAGAATGAGGATGATCAGCACCGGCCCGGCCAGCAGCTTGAAGTCCGGTCGCGCCTGCCAGGAGCCGGAGCCCAGTAGATTGGTCAAAGCTTTCATCGAGTCTGCGATTCCTCGGATTGGCCGCGCTCGTCCATGCCCTCCGGCACCGGCAGGTCGCGCGGGGTTTCCGGCATCTCGCCGCCCTCCTCGCGCACCTGCCGCAGGCGGTAGGCCCAGGCCAGCACTTCGGCCACGGCGGTATACAACTCCACCGGGATTTCCCGGTCGAGATCGACGTGGTAATAGAGCGCTCGCGCCAGAGGCGCGGCCTCCAGCAACGGTATGGAATGCTCGCCACCCAGCTCGCGGATGCGCGCGGCCAGCGCATCGGCGCCCTTGGCGACCACCCGCGGCGCGCCCATCTGCCCGTCCCGGTAGCTGAGCGCGACGGCGTAGTGGGTGGGGTTGGTGACGATCACGTCGGCCGTCGGCACCTTGCTCATCATCCGCGAGCGCGCCATAGTCTGCTGCTGCGAACGGATGCGTCCCTTGAGGTGAGGATCACCCTCCGACTCCTTGTGCTCCTGGCGCAGTTCCTCTTTGCTCATGCGTAATTTCCTGGCGTGGCTCCACAACTGGTAGGGCACATCCAGAGCCACCACCAAGATCAGCCCCAGCACGATCATCGCGCTGGCCAAGGCCATCAGCCGTATGGCATCGGCCAGGGCCTCGTGGATCGGCATGCCGGACAGCGCCATCAGTTCGTCGATGTGTTTGCGCAGGAAAAACACCGCGATCCAGCCGACCAGGATGCTCTTGGCGACGGCCTTGCCTAGTTCGGCCAGCGCCTGGGTCGAGAAGACCCGCTTGAGGCCCTTGAGCGGGTTGAGCCGGGCCAGTTGCGGCTGCAGCGCCTTGGCCGAAATCAGCAAACCGCCGAGCAGCGACGGCGCGACCAGAGCCACCACCGCCATCAGCAGGAACAGCGGCAGCAACGTGAACAGCGTGCCCTCGCCCAACTCCCAGAAACGCGTCAGCATGCGGGCGCTATCGAAGGCCTGGGCCCGCTCGAACAGCAGGGCCTGCTCCATGACCTCGGCCAGCCGCTCGTGGAGCAGCCCGCCCATGCTCCACAGGGCGGCGACGCCGGCCAGCAGCAGCAGGAAGGTGGTCAACTCGCGTGAACGGGCGACCTGCCCCTCTTCCCGGGCCTTCTCCAGGCGTCGCGGACTCGCCGCTTCAGTCTTTTCCTGATCGCTGTTCTCGTCAGCCATGATCCACCAGTGCGCCGCCGGCGACTCATGCAAATGAACGGCGGCCATTCTGCAGGGACATGTCCAGAGGCCATCATCCGAACAGCGTGACGAATTCCATGTTTATGCGGCGATTGGCGAAGGTCGGGAGAAATGCCCGCCGCACGCCCACGGGTGCCCGGACGACAGGAACCGGCTCGCTGGCGATGCGCTAGGGCCTGTTAACACTAAATGTTATGCTTGGCGTATGGAACTGACCGCTGCCCAATTTCGCCGCATCGAAGATTGCCTGCCACGGCAACGCGGCCGTGTCTCGCTCGACAACCTGCAAGTGCTCAACGCCATGCTGTACGTGGCTGAGAACGGCTGCAAATGGCGCGCATTGCCCGAACGTTTCGGCAATTGGCACACGATCTACACACGCCTGAACCGTTGGGCCAAGGCCGGCGTGCTCGATCGCGTGTTCGCGCGGATGCAGACGGAGCAACTGATCAGGATTCGCTTCGAATCGGTCAGCCCGGACAGCACCCTCGTCAAGGTGCATCCCGATGGCACGGGCGCACGAAAAAAAACGCTGCCCAATCCATCGGTCGCTCCCGAGGAGGCCGGACCACCAAAGTTCGTTTGGCTGCCGCGAATGATTGCCGCGTTCTCGCCTTCTCCCTGACCCCTGGGCAAGCCGGGGATGGCCCTGCCGGTCGGGCACCGATGCGCACGCTGGCGCGACCCGAAGGGCATTGCCACCTGATCATGGACTGTGCCTATCAGGGGGGCGACACGCGGCACTTGGCCCTGGAGTTGGGCTTCGATCCTGTCGTGCCGCCCAATCCCCAACGGCTGCAGCCATGGGAATAGGATCGGCAGGTCTACAAGAAGCGCAATCAGGTCGAACGCTTGTTGCGTCGATTGAAGGGCTTTCGCAGAGTGTTCAGTCGGTTCGACAAGCTCGACCCGATGTTTGTCGCCTTCATCCACTTGGCTCTCATCGCGGATGCCCTAGGTTTGTGTTAACAGACCCTAGGACAAAAGCGATCGCGAGCAAGCTCACTCCACACCTGGCTACGGCTGCAACGGTGAAGGTTCGCCGTTCCCCCTTGTGGAGCGGATTCATTCGCGACCTGCGCCGAAGGCGCGACAAGTCGGCATCGGCACCCCGTGGGCGGGTCGGTCGTGGATAAATCCGCGCCTACACCAAGTCACGATGGATGGATGGCTCCGGCCGTCCACCCTACACGCTGTCGCTCGGTGAGCGGCAAGACGCTATCTACTCCCAAGTCAGAAGCCGAGCTGTTCGAGCAGATCGTCGACCTGATCCTGGCTGGCCACCGCATCGCCCGGAGTGGGCTTGATCTGCGGTCCGTTGAGCAGCTTCTTGTGCTCGTCGACTGGTTCCCACTCAGCCTCGGCCAGACGTTTCAGAACCATCTGTTCGTCGCCGTCGGGCACGCTGTCGATCAGAACCTGGACCAATTGATGCTCAATCGCCTGGATCACCTCCATCATCTTCTTGATCACCTGGCCGGTCAGGTCCTGAAAATCCTGGGCCATCAGAATTTCCAACAACTGCCCCTGGGTCGCCTGGGTCAGTTGCGGCACGGCGGCCAGATAGGCACGGGTGTCGGTGACCAATGCCTTGGCCTGTTCCAGCTCCATCGGATCGGCGAACCAAGCCTGCCAGCGCTCGTCTAGCGCCTTCGCGCCCTCGGCCAGTTCGTCCTGGATCGGCTGGGCGCGGTCGACGGCGTTGAGTGCCCGCTCGGCGGCCTGCTCGGTCATCGCGGCGATGTAGCAGAGACGATCGCGCGCATCCGGGATCGCCTGGGCTGCCTTTTCGATTTCCTTGTCCAGACCCAGTTCGCGCATGCTGTCGCGCAACATCCGGGTAAGCTGGCCGATACGCTGGATCAAATTCTCGAGGTTGGCAGTGCCATCCCCGTTCAGCTCGTTGGCGCTCATGGACCTGCCTCCTTTCCTGAGTTTACTTACCCAGTTTTTCGAAGATCTTGTTCAGTTTTTCCTCTAGGATCGCGGCGGTGAAAGGCTTGACCACATACCCATTGGCCCCTGCCTGCGCTGCGGCAATGATGTTTTCCTTCTTTGCCTCGGCGGTCACCATCAGCACCGGTAGGTGCTTGAGCCCATCGTCGGAGCGGATCTGCTTGAGCATCTCTAGGCCGTCGAGATTGGGCATGTTCCAGTCCGAGACGACGAACTCGAAGCCCCCCCCACGCAGCTTGTTCAGCGCGTCCTGGCCGTCCTCGGCCTCATCCACGTTGTTGAAGCCCAGCTCCTTGAGCAGGCTGCGGACGATCCGGCGCATGGTCGGAAAGTCGTCCACCACCAGAATGCTCATGTTCTTGTCAGCCATTGTTATGGTTCCCCTCGCAATCAAGGGCGGGCATATTGTCGAAACCCGCTGTGGCATGCAAACGGGGCGCGGTACGCGCCCCTCGTTGTTATCGATCCGCCGGGCGATCTCCCCGGTCAAAACTCATTCCAGTGTCCTTCGGCAGCGGCTAGGGCCGGGACGGCGCTTCCCTTCGCGCCGGGCGGCTGGCGTCCCTGCTTTGGGCCGGCCTGTGCCAGCAGAGGCACGGCGGTGCGCGGCGCCCGGGTTTCCTGCGGCGACGCATGCGACTGCTCCGCGCTCAGGCGGAACACCGCCACCGCCTCCTCCAGGTGTCGTGACTGCTCGGCCAGCGAGGCCGAGGCCGAGGCCGCCTCCTGTACCAGCGCCGCGTTCTGCTGGGTCACCTCGTCCATCTGCACCACCGCCGTATTCACTTGGGCGATCCCCTCGCTCTGTTCGTGCGAAGCCGCCGAGATTTCGTCGATGATGTCGGTCACCCGCTGCACCGCCTTCACCACCTCTTCCATGGTCCGCCCGGCCTGCTCGACCAGTTGCGAGCCGTCGCCGACCCGCTTGCTGGAGGCCTCGATCAGCGCCTTGATCTCCCGCGCCGCCTCCGCCGAACGACCGGCCAGGTTGCGCACCTCGCCGGCCACCACCGCGAAGCCGCGGCCCTGCTCGCCGGCACGCGCCGCCTCCACCGAGGCGTTCAGCGCCAGGATATTGGTCTGGAAGGCGATCGAGTCGATGACCCCGACGATCTTGGTGATCTGCGCCGAGCTGTCGCTGATCTCGCGCATCGTCTCCACCACCCGACCGACCACCTCGCGGCCCTGGCCGGCGGTGCCCGAGGCATCGTTGGCCAGCGCGCTGGCCTGGCGGGCGTTGTCGGCGTTCTGCTTCACCGTCGCGGTCAGCTCTTCCATGCTCGCCGCGGTTTCCTCCAGCGAGGCGGCCTGCTGCTCGGTACGCGAGGACAGGTCGGCGTTGCCGCTGGCGATCTGTTGCGCGCCGACCAGGATCGAACCGCTGCCGGCGCGCACGCTGGTAACGATCCGCGATAGGCTTTCCTGCATCTCGCCCAGCGCGCCGAGCAACCGGCCGATCTCGTTGCGCGAGGTCACCGGGATCGGCTGCGACAAATCGGCGCGGGCCAGGCGCTGCACATGCTCCATCGCCTCGTTCACCGGGCGGACCACCAAGCCCATCATCATCGCCCACATGGCCAGCATCAGGAGCAGGGCGACGGCCAGGGAAACACCGCCGAGGATGGAAGAGATCAGGATGTTTTCACGATGTTCGGCCTGTTGGCGATCATCCTCGACGGCCAGATAGTTCATGATCTCCGTCATGGCCTTTAAGGTTTTCGGCGCGAGCCTATCCGTCATGTCCCGTTCGAGCTTGTCGAAAGCTTCGCGGTTTCCCGCCTTCCAGGCCTCGAGCAGCAGTTCGCTTCCGACCATCGCTTCCTTCAGGGTGGATATCGCCAGGGCGAACAGCTCGCGCCCTTTCTCCTCGGCGAACGGCGGCATGGCCTCCAGTTCACTCAGCGTCCCGTGTCCACCGTCGATCCACTTCTGGTCCACCGCCCGAATATGTTCCCGGACCGAATCGTCGATCTGACCGGTGGCGGCGAGCTTGGCGCCGATCATAATGCGCGCAAAGGATTTCACCCGAAACAGCTCGCTCTGCAGCACCAAATTGAAGCGTTTAGCGGTCTGCGTCCGCTCTTCGAACGCTCGACTGGCCTTACCGGTACTAATGTAATTCAGTGTGACGACGGTACTGATCAACAGGGCAAAACAGACCAGGGTGGTAGTGACGATCGCCTTGATACTCAAGCCACGCAAAAAATCCTTCATACAGCTCTTCTCCTAATACCCGAGCAAAAACACCTGCGCCCAGCCATGAGGCCAGGCGACTCTCCTTGCCAGGCATTCGCTCGCCGACGCGCCTCGGCGGAATCCGTTCCGCCTTCATTCTTCAGCGAGCGATCCCGGTCAGAATTCCTCCCACTGCTCCTCGGCGACGGCCTTGGCCGGCTGGGCATGCGCCTTTTCCGGCAGCGCCTTCGGCCGTGCCGCCGGACGGACCTGTGTCAACGACCGGGTCGCCGGCAGCGACTCGCCTTGCTTCTGCTCCGCCGAACGCCGCTGCTCCGCGCCCAGGCGGAACACCGCCACCGCCTCCTCCAGGTGTCGTGACTGCTCGGCCAGCGAGGCTGAGGCCGAGGCCGCCTCCTGTACCAGCGCCGCGTTCTGCTGGGTCACCTCGTCCATCTGCGCGATCGCCGTATTCACTTGGGCGATCCCCTCGCTCTGTTCGTGCGAAGCCGCCGAGATTTCGTCGATGATGTCGGTCACCCGCTGCACCGCCTTCACCACCTCTTCCATGGTCCGCCCGGCCTGCTCGACCAGTTGCGAGCCGTCGCCGACCCGCTTGCTGGAGGCCTCGATCAGCGCCTTGATCTCCCGCGCCGCCTCCGCCGAACGACCGGCCAGGTTGCGCACCTCGCCGGCCACCACCGCGAAGCCGCGGCCCTGCTCGCCGGCACGCGCCGCCTCCACCGAGGCGTTCAGCGCCAGGATATTGGTCTGGAAGGCGATCGAGTCGATGACCCCGACGATCTTGGTGATCTGCGCCGAGCTGTCGCTGATCTCGCGCATCGTCTCCACCACCCGACCGACCACCTCGCGGCCCTGGCCGGCGGTGCCCGAGGCATCGTTGGCCAGCGCGCTGGCCTGGCGGGCGTTGTCGGCGTTCTGCTTCACCGTCGCGGTCAGCTCTTCCATGCTCGCCGCGGTTTCCTCCAGCGAGGCGGCCTGCTGCTCGGTACGCGAGGACAGGTCGGCGTTGCCGCTGGCGATCTGTTGCGCGCCGGCCAGGATCGAACCGCTGCCGGCGCGCACGCTGGTAACGATCCGCGATAGGCTTTCCTGCATCTCGCCCAGCGCGCCGAGCAACCGGCCGATCTCGTTGCGCGAGGTCACCGGGATCGGCTGCGACAAATCGGCGCGGGCCAGGCGCTGCACATGCTCCATCGCCTCGTTCACCGGGCGGACCACCAAGCCCATCAGCATCACCCACAGGGCCAACATCAGGAGCAGGGCGGCGACCAGCGAAACACCGCCGATGATGGCGAAGATGGTGAGGTTGGTGCTGTACTCGGACATCTGCTCATGACTACGGGCTTCGAGATAGGCCATGGTGTCCGCCAGATTCTGGTTGATCTCCGGACCGCGCTTGTACATCAAGTCATATTCGAGGCGGTCGAAGGTTTCGGTGTCGCGCTTCGCCCAGGCCTCCAACTGTTGAGCGAGGATATCGAGCGACTCGGCCAGACTCGTTACCGCCTTATCCAGCAGCTTGCGTCCCTCCTCCTTGGCAATCGGTCGCATGGCCTGGACGTCCGCCAGAAATTTTCTGGCCTGACTGATCCGATCCTCGATATCGGCCTGTTGCTGCTGCCGCTCCGTGGGAGGGATCTGGCCGACAAGACTCATCTTGTAGAAAACTTCCAGTCGCGTCATGCCTCTCAGGCGGAAGGTATCGGCCTGACGCAACAGGTCGATCCTGGTCCCCGTGCGCGTCCGGTCCTCGAGTGCCTGGCTGCCCAGTATGGTTCCCCTATAGCCCAGGCCGGCGACGATAACCAGAAATAGGGCGAAACAGCTCAGGGTGACGGCGATCACCGTCCTGATGCTCAGATTACGCAAAAAACCCACCATTAAACTTTCTCCATCGGCTGCCAGTACAGTCTTTGCAATCGGACCCGCTCTCCCTTCAGGGAGCGACAGCCTTCTTGAAATTTCGCTTTCGCGCGACACCCCTTGTTGGCCGAGAAAATCACCCCCGCGGCCCTGCCGGCGTGCCTGCGCATCAGCCTAAAGAGTCATGAACGGAACCCGTTCCGGCCGAATCCGCCCCGGCGGACATCGTCTCCCCACTACCCTCGACAGCGGCACTGACACCCGCCCCGTACCTTTTCCCGCAGCGAGCGCCGAACCTCTGCGCTAGCGCACCGCCATCTGCCCCGAAGGGCTCTGGCTGCGGCCTCAGACCCGCTGCGCCCGCCCGGAGGCTGCCACCTGCTTGAGAATCCGCTCGGCCATATGTTCGAGCGATACCACCTCGCAGGCTCCGCCAAGAGCAATGCCTTCTCGCGGCATGCCAAACACGACACAACTGGCCTCGTCCTGGGCGAAGGTGAAAGCGCCGGCCTGGCGCATCTCCAAGAGCCCGCGCGCGCCGTCCTTACCCATGCCGGTGAGTAGCACGCCGATGGCATTGCGTCCGGCGTTCTCCGCCGCGGAGCGGAACAGCACATCCACCGACGGACGATGGCGGTTGACCGGCGCGCCCTCGTCCAGCCGCGCGATGTAGTTGGCGCCGCTGCGCGCCAGCTTGAGGTGAGCGGTTCCCGGCGCGATGTAGGCGTGTCCGGGTAGAATGCGCTCGCCGTCCTCGGCTTCCTTGACGGCGATATTGCACAGGCGGTCCAACCGCTCGGCGAACGAGCGGGTGAAGCCGCCTGGCATGTGCTGGACGATGAGGTTGGCGGTCTGCATCCGCTCTTCGAACGCTCGACCGGCCTTATTGGTGCTAATGTAATCCAGTGTGACGACGGCACCGATCAACAGGGCAAAACAAACCAGGGTGGTAGTGACGATCGCCTTGATACTCAAGCCACGCAAAAAATCCTTCATACAGCTCTTCTCCTAATACCCGAGCAAAAACACCTGCGCTCAGCCATGAGGCCAGGCGACTCTCCTTGCCAGGCATTCGCTCGCCGACGCGCCTCGGCGGAATCCGCTCCGCCTTCATTCTTCAGCGAGCGATCCCGGTCAGAACTCCTCCCACTGCTCCTCGGCGACGGCCTTGGCCGGCTGGGCATGCGCCTTTTCCGGCAGCGCCTTCGGCCGTGCCGCCGGACGGACCTGTGTCAACGACCGGGTCGCCGGCAGCGACTCGCCTTGCTTCTGCTCCGCCGAACGCCGCTGCTCCGCGCCCAGGCGGAACACCGCCACCGCCTCCTCCAGGTGTCGTGACTGCTCGGCCAGCGAGGCCGAGGCCGAGGCCGCCTCCTGTACCAGCGCCGCGTTCTGCTGGGTCACCTCGTCCATCTGCGCGATCGCCGTATTCACTTGGGCGATCCCCTCGCTCTGTTCGTGCGAAGCCGCCGAGATTTCGTCGATGATGTCGGTCACCCGCTGCACCGCCTTCACCACCTCTTCCATGGTCCGCCCGGCCTGCTCGACCAGTTGCGAGCCGTCGCCGACCCGCTTGCTGGAGGCCTCGATCAGCGCCTTGATCTCCCGCGCCGCCTCCGCCGAACGACCGGCCAGGTTGCGCACCTCGCCGGCCACCACCGCGAAGCCGCGGCCCTGCTCGCCGGCACGCGCCGCCTCCACCGAGGCGTTCAGCGCCAGGATATTGGTCTGGAAGGCGATCGAGTCGATGACCCCGACGATCTTGGTGATCTGCGCCGAGCTGTCGCTGATCTCGCGCATCGTCTCCACCACCCGACCGACCACCTCGCGGCCCTGGCCGGCGGTGCCCGAGGCATCGTTGGCCAGCGCGCTGGCCTGGCGGGCGTTGTCGGCGTTCTGCTTCACCGTCGCGGTCAGCTCTTCCATGCTCGCCGCGGTTTCCTCCAGCGAGGCGGCCTGCTGCTCGGTACGCGAGGACAGGTCGGCGTTGCCGCTGGCGATTTGTTGCGCGCCGGCCAGGATCGAGCCGCTGCCGGCGCGCACGCTGGTAACGATCCGCGATAGGCTCAGGCGCATTTCGCATAGTGTGCGGAGCAACTGGCCGATCTCGTTGCACGAGGTCACCGGGATCGGTTGCGACAGGTCGGCGCGGGCCAGGCGCTGCACATGCTCCATCGCCTCGTTCACCGGGCGGACCACCAAGCCCATCAGCATCACCCACAGGGCCAACATCAGGAGCAGGGCGGCGACCAGCGAAACACCGCCGATGATGGCGAAGATGGTGAGGTTGGTGCTGTACTCGGACATCTGCTCATGACCACGGGCTTCGAGATAGGCCATGGTGTCCGCCAGATTCTGGTTGATCTCCGGACCGCGCTTGTACATCAAGTCATATTCGAGGCGGTCGAAGGTTTCGGTGTCGCGCTTCGCCCAGGCCTCCAACTGTTGAGCGAGGATATCGAGCGACTCGGCCAGACTCGTTACCGCCTTATCCAGCAGCTTGCGTCCCTCCTCCTTGGCAATCGGTCGCATGGCCTGGACGTCCGCCAGAAATTTTCTGGCCTGACTGATCCGATCCTCGATATCGGCCTGTTGCTGCTGCCGCTCCGTGGGAGGGATCTGGCCGACAAGACTCATCTTGTAGAAAACTTCCAGTCGCGTCATGCCTCTCAGGCGGAAGGTATCGGCCTGACGCAACAGGTCGATCCTGGTCCCCGTGCGCGTCCGGTCCTCGAGTGCCTGGCTGCCCAGTATGGTTCCCCTATAGCCCAGGCCGGCGACGATAACCAGAAATAGGGCGAAACAGCTCAGGGTGACGGCGATCACCGTCCTGATGCTCAGATTACGCAAAAAACCCACCATTAAACTTTCTCCATCGGCTGCCAGTACAGTCTTTGCAATCGGACCCGCTCTCCCTTCAGGGAGCGACAGCCTTCTTGAAATTTCGCTTTCGCGCGACACCCCTTGTTGGCCGAGAAAATCACCCCCGCGGCCCTGCCGGCGTGCCTGCGCATCAGCCTAAAGAGTCATGAACGGAACCCGTTCCGGCCGAATCCGCCCCGGCGGACATCGTCTCCCCACTACCCTCGACAGCGGCACTGACACCCGCCCCGTACCTTTTCCCGCAGCGAGCGCCGAACCTCTGCGCTAGCGCACCGCCATCTGCCCCGAAGGGCTCTGGCTGCGGCCTCAGACCCGCTGCGCCCGCCCGGAGGCTGCCACCTGCTTGAGAATCCGCTCGGCCATATGTTCGAGCGATACCACCTCGCAGGCTCCGCCAAGAGCAATGCCTTCTCGCGGCATGCCAAACACGACACAACTGGCCTCGTCCTGGGCGAAGGTGAAAGCGCCGGCCTGGCGCATCTCCAAGAGCCCGCGCGCGCCGTCCTTACCCATGCCGGTGAGTAGCACGCCGATGGCATTGCGTCCGGCGTTCTCCGCCGCGGAGCGGAACAGCACATCCACCGACGGACGATGGCGGTTGACCGGCGCGCCCTCGTCCAGCCGCGCGATGTAGTTGGCGCCGCTGCGCGCCAGCTTGAGGTGAGCGGTTCCCGGCGCGATGTAGGCGTGTCCGGGTAGAATGCGCTCGCCGTCCTCGGCTTCCTTGACGGCGATATTGCACAGGCGGTCCAACCGCTCGGCGAACGAGCGGGTGAAGCCGCCTGGCATGTGCTGGGCGATGAGGATAGCCGGGCTGTTGGCCGGCAACGGTTCGAGCACGGCGCGGATCGCCTCGGTGCCGCCGGTGGAGGCGCCGATGATCACCAGCTTCTCGCTGGAGAGGATCGGCGCCTGCAGCGCCCTGGGCCGCAGAGCGCTGGCCGGAAGCGCCTGGCGCGGGCGCGAACAAGCGGCGGCGCGGATCTTCTCGGCGATCAGTTCGCTGTAATCGAGCATGCCGTGGCGAATGCCCATCTGCGGCTTGGCGATGAAGTCCAAGGCGCCCAGCTCCAGAGCGCGCAGGGTGACCTCCGAGCCGGCCTGGGTCAGCGAGGAGACCATCAGCACCGGCATGGGCCGCAGACGCATCAGCCGTTCGAGGAAATCGAGACCGTCCATGCGCGGCATTTCGACGTCGAGGGTCAGTACGTCCGGGTTGTGCTGCTTGATCAGGTCGCGGGCGACCAGGGGATCGGCGGCGACGGCCACCACTTCCATATCCGGTTGCGCGTTGATGATTTCGCTCAGGAGGTCGCGTATCAGCGCCGAATCGTCGATGCACAACACGCGGATCTTGGGACTGCCCATCGGGATCTCCTTTTTGACGGCTAGCCCCATCGCCGCCACCCCGTCCGGGGGGCGGGGGTCGGCCGTTAGGGCTGCTTATTCCCGACATATCGACCGATCGGCGTCGAACTTTAGGAAGGAGCTCCTCTCCCCGGACCAATCGTCTCGCTCGCGGTCGGCGGGACAGCGCCAACGAGCCTGCTCCGACGGGGCGCGTCCGGAGCAGCGTTCAGACCGGCCGCAAGATCAATACCCCCAGCGGCGGCAACTTGAGGTTGAGGCTGAAGGGTTGGCCGTGGCTGGCCAGTTCGTCGGCGACGACGCCGCCGGCGTTGCCGAGGTTGGAGCCGCCGTAGCATTCGGCATCGCTGTTGAGGGCCTCCTGCCAGTCGCCGCCGCTGGGCACGCCGATCCGGTAGCCATGGCGCACCACCGGCGTGAAGTTGGCGATCACCAGCAGCGGCCGCCCCCCGCGGTCCCGGCGCAACCAGGAGAACACACTGTTGTGACGGTCGTCGCCGATCAGCCACTGGAAGCCTTGCGGCACGCAGTCCTGCTCGTGCAGCGCCGGCTCCCGGCGGTACAGCCGGTTGAGGTCCTTGACCAGTTGCTGCACCCCCTGATGATCGTCGTAGTTGAGCAGGTACCAGTCTAGTTCGTGGTCGTGGCTCCACTCGCGCCACTGGCCGAACTCGCACCCCATGAACAGGAGCTTCTTACCCGGCATGCTCCACATGAAGCTCAGGTAGGCGCGCAGGTTGGCGAACTTCTGCCAGCGATCGCCGGGCATCTTGTCGATCAGCGAGCGCTTGCCGTGCACCACCTCGTCGTGGGAGATAGGCAGGATGAAACGTTCGGAGAAGGCGTAGATCAGGCCGAAGGTCATGCGATCGTGGTGATAGGCGCGGTGGATCGGGTCTTCGGCCATGTACTTCAGGGTGTCGTGCATCCAGCCCATGTTCCACTTGTAATCGAAGCCCAGCCCGCCCTCGGCGGTCGGCCTGCTGACCCCAGGCCAGGCGGTGGACTCCTCGGCGATCACCAGCGTGCCGGGCGCCTCGGTCTTGACCACGTCGTTGAGGTGGCGCAGGAAGTCGATGGCCTCGAGGTTCTCGCGCCCGCCGTGGCGGTTGGGAATCCACTCGCCGTCCTTGCGCGAATAGTCGCGGTAAAGCATCGAAGCCACCGCGTCGACGCGCAGTCCGTCGACGTGGAACTCGCGCAGCCAGTACAGCGCCGAAGCGATCATGAAGCCGTGCACCTCGGTACGCCCGAGGTTGTAGATGAAGGTGTCCCAGTCCTGGTGAAAGCCCTCGAAGGGATGCTCGTACTCGTAGAGGGCGGTGCCGTCGAAACGGCCGAGGCCATGGCTGTCGGTGGGAAAGTGCGCCGGCACCCAGTCGAGAATCACACCGATGCCGGCCTGATGGCAGGCGTCGACGAAGGCGGCGAGGTCCTCGCGCCGGCCGTAGCGGGCGCTGGGAGCGAACTGCGACAGCGGCTGGTAGCCCCAGGAACCGCCGAACGGGTGCTCCATGATCGGCAACAGCTCTACATGGGTGTAGCCCATCTCCCGTACGTAGGGGATCAGCCGCTCGATCAGCCGCTGCCAGCCGAGCAGCCGGCCGTCCTGGTCGCGCCGCCAGGAACCAACGTGCAGTTCGTAGATCGCCAGCGGCGCGTCCGCCGCCTGGCGGGCGGCACGCTGGCTCATCCACTCCCGGTCCCGCCAGTCGTGCTGCAGCGGCGCGGCAACCACCGAGGCGGTATTCGGCGGGCTTTCGGTCGCCAGCGCCACGGGGTCGGCCTTCAGTGGCAGGATGCAGTGGGAGCCGAGCAGTTCGTACTGGTAGGACTCGCCCGGCCTCAGGCGTGGAATGAAGAGTTCCCAGATCCCGGCCGGATAGCGCAGGCGCATCGAATGGCGGCGGCCGTCCCAGCCGTTGAAGGGACCGACCACCGAGACACGCCGGGCGTTCGGCGCCCACACGGCGAAGCGCACCCCCTCCACCCCGTCGACGTTCAGGCATTGGGCCCCCAGGCAGCGACCGAGGTCGCGGTGATTGCCTTCGGCGAACAGGTAGAGGTCCGTCTCGCCCAGCAGGGGGCCGAAACTGTAGGGGTCCTCGCTCAGTTGCTCACCCGAGGCCCAGCGGATGCGCAGCAGATAGGCGCGCGCCTTGGCGAGGCGGCAGACGAACAGGCCCGGCACGCGGCTGGCCCGCATGTCGGCGAGCTTCTCGCCGGAGTCGCGGGCGAGCAGCTCCACGGCCAGGGCATTCGGTAGGTAGACGCGTACCAGCGTGCCATTGTCGTGGGGGCCAAGTATCGCGAAAGGATCGCCGTGCTCGCCGCGCACCAGGGCATCGATGTCCGCTTCGCTGGGCAGCAGGGAGTCGTCGTTGTCGGGCTGGGTCTGCGATGGGCTCATTGCGCTTCTCCATCCAGTAGCTGTTGCGCCAGATTCGCCAGGCCCCGCAGCGGTACGGCCAGCCAGGCGGGGCGGTTTTCGGCCTCGTAGGCGATTTCGTAGGCGGTCTTTTCCAGGCTGAACAGCGCCAGCGCGGCCTCCTCGCCGTCCGGCACGGCCCAGGCATGGCCGATCTCGGCCGCCGCCCGGCGGTAGGCGGCGAGGAAAGCTTGGCAGGCGTTCGCCTGGTACAGCGAGGCGATGCGCCAGCGGGCCTGGTCGGCCGCCTCGGAGCTGTCGACGCTCTGTGCGTTGCGCATGGCCATGTCGGCGGCATAGCTGATCGAGCGCAGCACGCCGCTGACGTCCTTGTAAGGGCTGTGCTTAGCGCGGCGCGCGGCGAGCGGCCGCGACGGCTCGCCCTCGAAGTCGATCAGGTAGGCGTCGCCCTGCACCACCAGCAACTGGCCGAGGTGCAGATCACCATGCACGCGGATGCGCAGGCTGCCGACGCAGGCCTCGGCCAGTTCGCCGACTTTCTCCAGCAGGGCATCACGCTGCAGCAGCAAATGCTCGACGGCGGCCCGCTCCTCCTCGGCCAGCGTCGCCTGCCGCTGGGCGAGGATTTCCAGGGCTTGCCCCAGTTGCGCGCCGATGCTCTCGGTCCACTGCGCCGCTTGCTCGGGACCGGCGGTTTCGCGAGCGAAATCCGGGTCCTCGGTGGGCGCGGCCAGGGCCATGTGCATCTCACCGAGGCGCTGGCCGAGCTGGCGGGAAAAGCTTTCCAGTTCGTACAGCGCGCTGTACTGGCTCTCCAGGGTCGACTCGCCGCCGGCCAGTTCGTCGCGGATGGCCCGGTCGAGGGTGTTCTGCGTCCACTCCCAGGCATCGCCCTGGTTCTCCAGGTAGCGCTGCAGGATCATCAGCACGGCGCAGCCGCCCTGGGCATCGACCCGGCACACCTCGCCGAGCACGCTGGCGATATTGGCGAAGCCGTACCCGGTGAGGTGCAGGCCCATCTCCAGTTCGGGATGCACGCCGACGGACACCCGGCGAATCAGCTTGAGCACCAGGGCGTTGCCAAGCACCGCCGAGCTGTTGGATTGCTCGGCGGAGATGTAGCGCACCTCGGCGTCGGCCGGCAGCTCGACCTTGTCCAGTTGCGCGGTGGGCAGAAAGCGCAACTCGCCCTGCTCGAAGGCCAGCACGCGGCGCTCGCGCAACGCCTGGACCGTCGCGCGGACGAAGCCATCCAGGGTGAAGGCGTCGGTCAACAGGCCCACCCGCCGGTCACGGCGCACCCGGGTCATGGCCAGTTGCTGGGGCAAGGCGCTGCCGAACTCCTCCTCGGGAAGAAATCCCAGCGGCAACTGGTAGCGCTGTGGGCCGCCCTCGCCGCCGACCTCGATCTCGCTGAGCAGTACGGGGCGCGGCAGATTACCGAAGGTCGCCGTATAAGCGATGTGCACGTTGCCCGAGGGCGCGCCCTTGCCGGCGAACCAGCGACGCTTGGGCAGGTAGGCCGGCAACACCTCCTTCTCCAGGATGCGCCGGTTGGGGTCCACTAGCAGATCGTCGAGGCGCCTGAGCACCAGGGTCTGGAATTCGGGCATACCCTCGACCGGCTTGATGTGCCAATTGGGCATCTGCGAGGCGGGCGCCAGCAGGAACCAGCAGAAGCCATAGGGCGGCAGGGTCAGCAGGTAGGGTAACTGGCCGATCGGCGGGAAGGCGCTGCCGCCGGTCATCTCCACCGGCACCATGCCGGCGAATTGGGGCAGCTCCAGTTCCACCGCCTGGGCCGAGCGCGAGACGTTGGCCACGCAGAGGATGGTCTCACTGCTACCGTCCGCGCCATGGTATTCGCGCAGGTAGGCGAAGATGCGCCGGTTGGCCGGCGCCAGCAGCCGCAGCGAGCCACGGCCGAAAGCCCTCTGCTGCTTGCGCACGGCGAGCATGCGCCGGGTCCAGTTGAGCAGCGAATAGATGTCGCGCTGCTGAGCCTCGACGTTGACGCTCTGGAAGCCGTACAGCGGGTCCATGACCGGCGGCAGCACCAGTCCGGCCGGATCGGCGCGGGAAAAACCGCCGTTGCGGTCGTTGCTCCACTGCATGGGCGTGCGTACCCCGTCGCGGTCGCCCAGGTAGATGTTGTCGCCCATGCCGATCTCGTCGCCGTAGTAAATCACTGGCGTGCCCGGCATCGACAGCAGCAGGCTGTTGAGCAGTTCGATGCGCCGCCGGTCGCGCTCCAGTAGCGGCGCCAGGCGCCGGCGTATCCCCAGATTGATCCGCGCGCGACGGTCGGCAGCGTAGAAGTTCCACAGATAGTCGCGCTCGCGGTCGGTGACCATCTCCAGGGTCAGTTCGTCGTGGTTGCGCAAGAAGATCGCCCACTGGCAGTCGGATGGGATGTCCGGGGTCTGGCGCAGGATGTCGGTCATCGGGAAACGGTCTTCCTGGGCGATGGCCATGTACATGCGCGGCATCAGCGGGAAGTGGAAGGCCATATGGCATTCGTCGCCCTTCCCCTCCGGGGCGCCGCCGAAGTAGAGCTGAGTGTCCTCCGGCCACTGGTTGGCCTCGGCCAGCAGCATGCGGTCCGGGTAGCGAGCGTCCAGCTCGGCGCGGATGCGCTTGAGCACCTGGTGGGTCTCGGGCAGGTTCTCGTTGTTGGTGCCGTCGCGCTCGATCAGGTAGGGAATGGCATCCAGGCGCAGACCGTCGACGCCCAGGTCGAGCCAGTAGCGCATGATGCCGAGTACCGCCTTCATCACCTGCGGGTTGTCGAAGTTGAGATCCGGCTGGTGCGAATAGAAGCGGTGCCAGAAGTACTGGCCGGCCACCGGGTCCCAAGTCCAGTTGGACTTCTCGGTATCGAGAAAGATGATCCGGGTTTCCTGATACTTGTCGTCGCTATCCGACCAGACGTAGAAGTTGCGCGCCGCCGAGCCCTTCCTGGCCCGCCGCGCCCGCTGGAACCAGGGATGCTGGTCGGAGGTGTGGTTGATCACCAGTTCGGTGATCACCCGCAGGCCGCGCCGGTGCGCCTCGGCGATGAGGCGTCGTACGTCGGCGAGGCTGCCGTAGTCTGGATGCACGCCGCGGTATTCGGCGATGTCGTAGCCGTCGTCGCGACGCGGCGAAGGGTAGAACGGCAGCAGCCAGATGGTGTTGACCCCCAGGTCGGCGATGTAGTCCAGCTTGGCGATCAGCCCCGGGAAATCACCAATGCCGTCGTTGTTCGAGTCGAAGAACGACTTGACGTGCACCTGGTAGATCACCGCGTCCTTGTACCAGAACGGGTCCTCGAGAAAGGCGACGGACTTGAACGATTGATCCATTGTTCTCTGCTCCTGGATGCCAGCGGTTTACTCCGGTGGGGTCAGCTTCCAGATACCGAAGGGCAGATAGTCGGGGTCGAGGCGCGTCCACTGCTTCTTGCCGTGCCAGGTCCAGCGATGGCCGCTCATCAGATCCTCGCCGTGCATGTCGGCGTGGTCGGGCAGGCCGAACTCCCAGAGCGGCAGCTCGAAATGGGCCTCCTGGGCGTGCCAGGGATCGAGGTTGACGGCGACCAGGACGAAGTTGGAGAGGTCCGGCGTACGCTTGCCGAACAGCAGGATGTTGTCGTTCCAGATGTTATACGGCTCGAAGCCGAGATGGGTCTGCAGCGCCGGATTGTAGCGACGGATGCGGTTGAGCTGGGCGATCTCGGCGACGATGTTGCCGGGCACCTGGTAGTCGCGCGGGCGGATCTCGTACTTCTCCGAGTCGAGGTATTCCTCCCTGCCGGGCAGCGCCGCCGCCTCGCACAGCTCGAAACCCGAGTACATGCCCCACAGCCCGGAGCCCATGGTCGCCAGCGCGGCACGGATCAGGAAACCGGCGCGCCCGGAGTGCTGCAGGAAGAAAGGGTTGATGTCCGGCGTGTTGACGAAGAAGTTCGGTCGCATGCAGTGCCTGGCCGGCGCCTCGTTCAGCTCGGTGAAGTAGGCGGTCAGTTCTTCCTTGGCATTGCGCCAGGTGAAATAGGTGTAGCTCTGCGAAAAGCCAAGCTTGCCCAGGCGCAGCATCATCGCCGGGCGGGTGAAGGCCTCGGCGAGAAAGATCACTTCCGGGTGCCGGCCGCGCACGTCGCCAATCAGCCATTCCCAGAACGGCAATGGCTTGGTGTGTGGGTTGTCGACGCGGAAGACCTTCACCCCCTCGGCGACCCAGCCGAGCAACACGTCGCGCAGCGCCACCCAGAGGTCGGGGATGGCGTCCTTGGCGTAGAAGTCGACGTTGACGATATCCTGGTACTTCTTCGGCGGATTCTCGGCGTAGCGGATGCTGCCGTCCGGGCGCCAGGAGAACCAGCCGGGATGCTGCTTCAGCCAGGGGTGGTCCTGGGAGCATTGCACGGCGAAGTCCAGGGCAATCTCCAGATCGTACTCGCCGGCGGCGGCGACCAGTTCGCGGAAATCCTCGCGCGAACCCAGTTGCGGGTGGATGGCCTCGTGACCGCCCTCCTCGCCGCCGATGGCATAGGGGCTGCCGGGATCGTCCGGCCCGGCCTCCAGGCTGTTGTTTCGGCCTTTGCGAAAGCGCCGGCCGATCGGATGGATCGGAGGGAAGTAAAGGACATCGAAGCCCATGTCGTGGATCGCCGGCAGGCGGGCGATGACGTCCTTGAAGGTACCGTGGCGATGCGGGCTGTCGGTCTGCGAGCGGGGGAAGAGTTCGTACCAACTGGCGAACAGGGTCCGTTCGCGCTCCACGTCCAGGGGGAAGGCATTGCTGTAGATGCGATGCGGATGCGGGTCGGCAGCGCTCATGGCGGCGCAAGCCTCGGCGCTCAGCAGCAGCTCCACGGCTTCGGTGTGCGGAGCCTGCTCCAGACGCCGCAGGAGATCCTCCAACGTGGCACGCACCTCGCCCTGGGCGTGTTCGGCGGCCCGCTGCAGATGCAGGCGGCCCTCTTGCAGCTCCAAGGAGACCGGCACCCCGGCGGCATGCTTCTTCTGCAATTCGTGCCGGTAGGTTTCGTAGAGATCCCACCAGGCCTCGACCACGAACAGATGCCGGGCGACGCGCAGCGGCGTGAACTCGACCTGCCAGCGGTCGTTGCCGACGAACTTCATGCGCAGGCGGTGCCAACCGCTCTCGCCGTCGGCGCGCCAGTAGAGGGCGGCGCCGAGTTGGTCGTGGCCATCAGTGAAGATAGTGCTGGCCACCGTCACCGACTGGCCGGCGATCGCCTTGACGGCGAAGCGTCCGTTGTCGAGAACCGGTTCGGTGTTCTCGATGGCGATCCGCGGTAAACGCAGCGCTTCTTCCAGGGTCGGACGACGGTTCTCGCAATGCACGCCGGGCTGGCTGGTGTCGGACATCGGGCACGTTCCTCTGCTGGACAACCATCGGAAGCAGGCGACTGGCGCGATCGGCATTGGCCGGCCATGTTGACTCCGATGGCGGATGCGTAAAAAAAGTTCTATCTCTAGCCGTCGATCGGCGGAACCCGTCGGCCGCCGCCTCTATTTATGAGTTATAGATAACAAACGCGACCGGTACGGACTTCTGAGTCGAGCTATTGTCTAGAATCACATTTAGGTCCAGCGCGGGCGGGGTGCTGCGGTCGATCTGTCGCAGGAACTCGAGAAACGCCTTGGCTGACCTTGCCCGTCAAGATGCCAAAGGCGGCATACAGGCTGGCCGTCCCGTGACGCTTGTAGCCTGCGTCCGCCGCTCAACCTGCCCGGGCTTGAGCGGCAGCATTCGTCAGCAGACAGCACTAGGGCCTGTTAACACTACTCTCCGCGAGCCGTGTTGCTGCGCCAAATGGCGCCAGGCCGGGCCACAATCGGCGAGGCGCGGGACGCAGCAGGAAATGGCATTGCCTTGCCAAGTCTTGCAACGACACATGGCGCCATTTGCCGCGCAGCCTGGGCGGCCCCACCCGCAGGGACGGGCCTGTTTTTGCGCGGTGCGTCGTTGCTCGTCGTTCGTTTGGAATGACCAAACTTCTCTGCTCGCGCCTCACCCCGCGCAAAAACAGGCTCCGTCGCGGCCGCGCGGAGTAGTGTTAACAGGCCCTGGGGCGTTGTCGGGCGGATTCAAGTACAGCCCGACGACATCGACCACTTTGTCTGCAAAGTGCGGGTCGTTACTGATCTTGAAGATTTTCAGCCGGTGCGGCTTGAGACCGGCAGCCGCCACACCTTGTGCGACTTGCCAGATACCGACCGGCTAACGCCTGCGTAGCGGTCGCCTCCCGACATCGGAGCTCATGGCCGGGCTGGTTCGCTGCGGCACCGGCGCAATCGACTTTGGGGCATGAGTCGCTGAACGTTCTGCCGACCCAGTGCGAGGATTGACGCTCCGCAGGTGGGTGAATCAGGGTGATTGCACGAGTCACCAAAAACAAGAAAGGCACCTGTGGCGCCCTTCTTGTCAGCCCTGCTTATTGGGATAAAGCCGCCACTCTGGCCCGCGCCCCGTGCAGCTTCTTGTAGCTGTCGATCAGGCGCAGGTGTCTGTCGAGCCCTTCCAGCTTCATGCTGGTCGGCGTCAGACCGTAGAAGCGCACGCTGCCATCCACCGACCCCAGCGCCGCGTCCATCCGCTCGTTGCCGAACATCCGGCGGAAGTTGACTTCGTAGTCGGCCAGCTCCAGCTCTTCGTCCAGCATCACTTCTAGCACTACATTCAGGGCCTGGTAGAACAGCCCCCGCTCGACCGTGTTGTCGTTGTACTGCAAGAAGGCTTCCACCAGTTCCTTCGCATCTTCGAAGCGACGCAGGGCGAGGCTGATCAACAGTTTCAGTTCAAGGAGAGTCAACTGGCCCCAGACCGTGTTGTCGTCGAACTCGATACCGATCAGGGTGGTGATGTCGGTGTAGTCATCCACCTCGCAGTTTTCCAGACGCTTGAGCAGTGCCTTGAGGCGGGCATCGTCCAGTCGGTGCAGGTTCAGAATGTCCTCGCGGAACGACAACGCCTTGTTGGTGTTATCCCAGATCAGATCCTCTACCGGATAGATCTCCGAATACCCTGGTACCAGGATGCGGCACGCCGTGGCCCCCAGGTGCTCGTACACCGCCATGTACACTTCCTTACCCATATCTTCGAGAATGCCGAACAGGGTGGCGGCTTCCTCGGCATTGGAATCTTCCCCCTGGCCGGAGAAATCCCACTCGACGAATTCGAAATCGGCCTTGGCGCTGAAGAAGCGCCACGACACCACGCCGCTGGAGTCGATGAAGTGTTCGACGAAGTTGTTCGGCTCGGTCAAGGCGTGGCTTTCGAAGGTCGGCGCCGGCAGGTCGTTCAGGCCTTCGAAACTGCGGCCCTGCAGCAACTCCGTCAGGCTGCGCTCCAGTGCCACCTCAAAGTTCGGGTGCGCACCGAACGAGGCGAACACGCCGCCGGTACGCGGGTTCATCAAGGTCACGCACATCACCGGGAACTCGCCGCCCAGCGACGCATCCTTGACCAGCACCGGGAAGCCCTGTTCTTCCAGGCCCTGGATACCGGCCAGGATGCCCGGGTACTTCGCCAGCACCTCGCGTGGCACATCGGGCAGGGCGAGTTCATTTTCGAGGATTTCACGCTTCACCGCGCGCTCGAAGATTTCCGACAAGCACTGCACCTGCGCTTCGGCCAGCATATTGCCGGCACTCATGCCATTGCTGAGGTACAGGTTCTCGATCAAGTTGGTCGGGAAGTACACTACTTCGCCGTCGGATTGGCGCACGAACGGCAGCGAACAGATGCCGCGCTCCACATTGCCGGAGTTGGTGTCGTACAGGTGCGAGCTACGCAACTCGTCGTCGGGGTTGTAGATTTCCAGGCAGTACGCGTCGAGGATTTCAGCCGGCAGCGCATCCTTGTGGCCAGGCTTGAACCAGCGCTCATCCGGGTAGTGCACGAACGCCGCATTGGCGATGTCTTCTCCCCAGAACTGGTCGTTGTAGAAGAAGTTGCAGTTCAGGCGCTCGATGAATTCGCCCAGAGCCGATGCCAACGCGCTTTCCTTGGTCGTACCCTTGCCGTTGGTGAAGCACGTCGGCGATTGCGCATCGCGGATATGCAGCGACCACACGTTGGGCACGATGTTGCGCCACGACGCGATCTCGATCTTCATGCCCAGGCCGGCGAGGATTTCCGACATATTGGCGATGGTCTGCTCCAGTGGTAGATCCTTGCCCAGGATATAGGTGCTCGCGTCGGCATCGGGGTTGAGCATTAACAACGCCTGGGCATCGGCATCGAGGTTTTCCACTTCCTCGATCACGAAGTCGGGTCCGGTCTGCACGACCTTCTTCACCGTGCAGCGGTCGATGGAACGCAGGATGCCCAGGCGATCCTTTTCCGAGATATCCGCCGGCAACTCCACCTGGATCTTGAGGATCTGCTTGTAGCGATTCTCCGGATCGACAATGTTGTTCTGCGACAGGCGGATATTATCGGTGGGGATACCGCGCGTCTGGCAGTACAACTTCACAAAATAAGCCGCGCACAGAGCCGATGAAGCCAGGAAGTAATCGAATGGACCCGGTGCGGAGCCATCGCCTTTGTAGCGGATCGGCTGGTCGGCGATCACCGTGAAATCATCGAACCTGGCTTCTAGCCGAAGGTTATCGAGAAAATTAACCTTAATTTCCATGCGAAATTACCACGATAAAAAAACGACTTGATCGGCATTATCCGGCCAAATGAGCCCTGGGGGGTATCCCGACGGGCGTTGGCTGCAGGCAACTTTCAATGCAGCAGAGTCGACACGTGGCAGATTAGAAACAGATTTCGGCCATGTGCTTCGGGTAACATGCGCCGCCCCACGCACGCCACCAGCCAAACACCCCGCACTCGAGGAAACCGCCGTGCTCACATCCCAGGTCATCATCATCGGCGCCGGTGCCGCCGGACTGATGTGCGCCATGAGCACTGCCGCACGCGGTCGCCGAGTGCTGCTGCTCGACCACGTCAACAAGGCCGGCAAGAAGATCCTCATGTCCGGCGGCGGGCGTTGCAACTTCACCAATCTGTATTGCGAACCGGCCAACTTTCTCTCGCACAACCCACACTTCTGCAAGTCTGCGCTGGCGCGCTTCACGCAGTGGGACTTTATTGCCCTGGTGGCCAGGCACGGCGTGCCTTACCACGAGAAGAAGCTCGGCCAACTGTTCTGCGATAACAAATCCAGCGACATCCTCGACCTGCTGCTGGACGAATGCGAGCAAGCCGGCGTCGACCTGCGCCTGAACACCTCGGTGAGCGAGATCACGCGCGTCGACGGTGGCTACCAGTTGCAGACCAGCATCGGCCCAACCCATTGCGAATCGCTGGTCATCGCCACCGGCGGCCTGTCCATCCCCACCCTCGGCGCCACCGGCATCGGTTACCAGATCGCCCGCCAGTTCGGCCACAACGTGCTGCCGACTCGCGCCGGCCTGGTGCCGTTCACCATCACCGACCCACAGTTGAAGGCACTGTGCAGCGAGCTATCCGGCACCTCGGTGGAGGACTGCCGGATCACTTGTAACGGCCAGAGCTTCGTCGAGAACATCCTGTTCACCCACCGGGGCCTCAGTGGTCCGGCGATCCTACAGATTTCTTCCTACTGGCAGCCCGGCGAGGCCATTAGCATCGACCTGTTACCCAGGATCGATTTGCCGGCCTGGCTTGCCGAACAACAGCGAGAGCGTCCCAACAGCGAGCTGAAGACGCTGCTGGCCGACCTGTTCACCAAGAAGATGGCCAGCCTGCTGGCCGAGCACTGGTTCACCTCGAAACCGATGAAGCAGTACACGCCGGGCGAACTCAAGGTCATTGCCGAACGCCTGAGCGACTGGCAACTGGTGCCAGCGGGCACCGAAGGCTACCGCACCGCGGAAGTCACCCTGGGCGGCGTCGACACCCGCGAGGTGTCCTCCAAGACCATGGAGTCGCTGAAATCACCCGGGCTGTACTTCATCGGCGAAGTGCTGGATGTCAGCGGTCACCTCGGCGGTTTCAACTTCCAGTGGGCTTGGGCCTCCGGCTACGCGGCGGCGCAGTACGTGTAATAACCCAGATAAATCTGCGTCATGCGTAATGCCGGCATGGAGCATTACAGAATCATTGGCAGTCCTCAAGAAAGAGCGCGGTTAAGTCGTCAACGCCCTGATCCTGCTGGCCTGCGATCGCTCGCAAGACCAGTGAGCTGGGCGTGAGCCAGCGCAAGATCGACAACGGCACGTCCTAAAAACGAACTCAAGCCTTGGCGCAAGCAAGGTAGGCCGGGCGATCCCGCCGAAGGCCAGTGGAGAGTTCGTGGCGACAATGGAGCAGGTGCTGTATGCCCGTCAGCCGGTACAGGGCGGGCTGATCGATCACAGTGATAGAGGGGCAGTCTGTCTCGATCCGCTACACCGAGCGCCTGGCCGAAGCCGGGATCGAGCCGTCGGTGGGCAGCGTGGGCGACTCCTATGACAATGCCTTGGCCGAGACCATCAATGGCTTGTACAAGGCGGAGGTGATTCATCGCCAGTCCTGGAAGAACCGCGAGGCCGTGGAGCTGGCCACGCTGACCTGGGTGGACTGGTACAACCACCGTCACTGCTGGAATCGATCGGCAACATCCCGGCGGCGGAAGCTGAAGCGGCGTATTATCGACAACTCGACGAGTCCGCTATGGTGGCGTGACTCACACCAACGAGCCTCCGGAATTCCCGGGGCGGTTCACTTTCGCGACAGCCTCTTTAGGGCGGAGAGGATGTCAAAGAAAACCCGCTACAGTAAGCTGTATCCAAGCCAAGAGGTCAGTTGGCGCGGAGTCCATGCTGTGGCTTTTCATCCCCTCCGCACACGAAGCGAGGATTGCCCCATGAGCCAGCGATCCGATATTCCCCAGCCCGACCCGGTGGTCTGGAACCATCCGGGAGATTTTCCGCAGATGCCGGAATACGAGCCGCCCGAGGAAATCAAATACACCCCGCCCAACGACGGGAAATTGTCCCATGCGGAGGAAGAGCAGGAGCCGCAATGAGCGGTTGCCCGGCCTCCGTGCTCCCGCGCGGAGAAAAACCGTTGCGCGCGAAACACACTGTCAAACTCTGATAGTAGGTATGGCCCTGTCCTTTGCTATGATCGGCTCATCTCCACGGAACCTCATATCAAGGAGCTGTGCCATGCACGAACCCAATAGCTATGCACTTCAATCCGCCCAGGCGGAGCAACTGGAAGTCAGCCGCGTCCTGCGCAACACCTACGGTCTGCTGGCCCTAACTCTCGGCTTCAGCGGCCTAGTGGCCTACGTGGCGCAGCAGATGCGCCTGCCCTACCCGAACATCTTCGTGGTCCTGATCGGCTTCTACGGCCTGTTCTTCCTCACCGTGAAGCTGCGCGACTCGGCCTGGGGCCTGCTCTCGACGTTCGCCCTGACCGGTTTCATGGGCTACACCCTGGGCCCGATCCTCAACCACTACATCGGCATGCCCAACGGCGGCGAAGTGGTGTCCTCGGCCTTCGCCATGACCGCCCTGGTGTTCGGTGGCCTGTCCGCCTACGTGCTGACCACCCGCAAGGACATGAGCTTCCTCAGCGGCTTCATCACCGTCGGCTTCTTCGTCCTGCTCGGCGCCAGCCTGGCCGGCCTGTTCTTCGAGATCAGCGGCCTGCAACTGGCAATCAGCGCCGGCTTCGTGCTGTTCTCCTCGGCCTGCATCCTGTTCCAGACCAGCGCCATCATCCATGGCGGGGAGCGTAACTACATCATGGCGACGATCGGCCTGTACGTGTCGATCTACAACCTGTTCGTCAGCCTGCTGCAGATCCTCGGCATCATGGGCAGCGACGACTGATCGCCGACCGGCCTCACGAAAGCCCGCGCAATGCGGGCTTTCGCTTTTCTGGCGTATCATTCCCCCTACCCATTCCCCGCAGCCGCCCGCCTATGAAATTCGCCATCGCCTTGTTCTCCCCACCCCACTCACCGTCCTCGCGCCGGGCGCTGCGTTTCGCCGAGGCCGTGCTCGCCGGCGGCCACGAGATCAATCGGCTGTTCTTCTACCGGGACGGCGTGTACAACGCCGCCGATAGCATCGTCACGCCCCAGGACGAGTCTGACCTACAGGCTCAGTGGCGCGCCTTCGTCGAACGGCACGCACTGGATGCGGTGGTGTGCGTCGCCGCCGCCCTGCGCCGCGGCGTGTTAGATACTCGGGAGGCGCAACGCTATGGCCGCGTGGCGGTCGTGCCGACGCCGCCCTGGGAGCTGTCCGGCCTCGGTCAGTTGCACGAGGCCGCCCAGTCGGCCGACCGTCTGATCTGCTTCGGAGGCGATTGAGATGGCCAAATCGATGCTGATCGTCAGCCGCCATGCCCCTTGGGGCGGCCTGGGCGCCCGCGAAGCGCTGGACATCGCCCTGGCCGGCGGAGCCTTCGAACTGCCCGTCGGCCTGCTGTTCCTCGACGACGGCGTGTTCCAGTTGCTACCCGGTCAACGACCCGCCGCCGTCGAGCAGAAGGATCTCGCCGCCAACTTGCAGGCCCTGCCGCTGTTCGGCGTGGAGGATCTCTACGTCTGCCGCCAAAGCCTGCGCCTGCGCGGCCTGGACGGCCAGCCCCTGGCCCTGTCGGCCACGCCGCTGGAAGGGCCGGAGCTGGCCGATCTCTTCGACCGTTACAACCTGGTGATCACCCTCTGATGACGACCCTGCACCTGCTTTCCCGATCGCCCTTCGGCACTCCGCTGGACAGCGCCCTGCGCCTGCTCGGCGTCCGCGACGGTCTGCTGCTCTGCGGCGACGCCTGCCATGCGCTGCAACCCGGCAGCGCGCCGCTCCAGTTGCTGGAGCACCTGCCCGAGTCCATCGCCCTACACGCTCTCGCAGAAGACCTAAAAGCGCGCAACCTCGTGGCGCCGGAGCGCGTGCGGGTGGTGGACTACCCCGGATTCGTCGAGCTGTGTACCCGCTACGACAAGGTCAACGGCTGGCTATGACCACGCTGAACGTCGCCGGCCGTGACCTGACGTTGGACGAGGACGGCTACCTGAGCGACTTGCAAGACTGGTCCGAGGAAGTCGCCGAGGCTCTGGCCCACCGGGAGGAGCTGGAGTTGAGTGTCGAGCACTGGGAGATCCTCCGCTTGCTGCGCGAGTTCCATGCACAGTTCCAGCTATCGCCGGCGACCCGCCCGCTAGTCAAGTACGTCGCCCTAAAACTCGGTCCGGAGAAGGGCAACAGCCCACACCTGAACCGTCTGTTCAAGGGCTCCCCCGCCAAACTGGCCGCCAAGCTGGCCGGCCTGCCGAAACCGACGAATTGCCTATGACGACCATTCCCCCCGAAGAACATCCCTTCGCCCAATTCGTGCGTATCCTCGGCAAGGGCAAGCGCGGCGCGCGCAGCCTGACCCGCGAGGAAGCCCGTGAAGCCATGGGCATGCTGCTCGACGGCAGGGCTGAAGAAATCCAGCTCGGCGCCTTCCTGATGCTACTGCGCCACAAAGAGGAAAGCGCCGAGGAACTGGCCGGCTTCAGCGAAGCCGTACGTGCCCGTCTGCAGGTCCCGGCGGGTCTTAGCGTAGATCTGGACTGGCCGAGCTATGCCGGCAAGAAGCGCCACCTGCCCTGGTATCTGCTGGCAGTGAAATGCTTGGCGCAGAGCGGCGTGCGTATCCTCATGCATGGCGGTGGCGCGCATACCGCTGGACGCCTCTACAGCGAGCAGTTGCTCGGCCTGCTGGATATCCCCCTGTGCCGGGACTGGAGCGAAGTCGAGCAGGCGCTGCAGGCGCGCAACCTGGCGTTCATTCCCCTTGGCGCCTGGATGCCGTCCCTGCAGCGGATGATCGAATTGCGCAACACCCTCGGCCTGCGCTCGCCGATCCACTCCCTGGCGCGCATGCTCAATCCTCTGGGCGCGTGCTGCAGCCTGCAAAGCGTCTTCCATCCCGGCTACCAGGCGATCCACCGCGAGGGCAGCCGTCTGCTCGGCGAAAGCGCCTTGGTGATCAAGGGCGACGGCGGCGAGATCGAGATCAATCCCGATGCCGTCAGCCACCTATTCGGCACCGCCGACGGCGAGAACTGGGACGAGGAATGGCCGGCCATGGCCGAACAGCGCCACGTCAAGCCCGAACGGCTCGATCCGGCGCAGTTGCAGGCCTTCTGGCGCGGCGAAAGCGAAGACGACTACGGCCGCCTGGCCGTGCTGGGCACCATGGCCCTGGCCCTGCGCGCCCTCGGTACGCCCCGCGCGCAAGCCATCGCCGAGGCACAGCGCCACTGGGATGCCCGCGACCGCTCGAAATGAGCGGCGGAACCTCGGCGATGAGGCTCAATCGGCGCTCTGCTGGCCCTCGAACCAGGCCAGCTTGTCGCGCAACCACACCACTTCGCCGACGATCAACAGGGTCGGCGCCGAGACCTGCTCCCGTTCCACCCGCGTCGGCAACTCGGCCAGGGTAGAAACGATCACCCGCTGCTGCGGGGTGGTGCCCTGCTGGATCAGCGCCACCGGGGTCGCCGCCGCCCGGCCGTGCTCGATCAGCCGCTGGCAGATCACCGGCAGGCCGACCAGCCCCATGTAGACCACCAGGGTCTGGGCCGGCGCCACCAGATCGGCCCAGGGCAAGTCGAAGCTGCCATCTTTCAGATGACCAGTGACGAAGCGCACCGACTGGGCGTAATCGCGGTGCGTCAACGGAATGCCGGCGTAGGCAGCGCAGCCGCTCGCCGCGGTGATCCCCGGCACCACCTGGAAAGGAATGTCATGGGCAGCCAGTTCCTCAATCTCCTCGCCGCCCCGACCGAAGATGAAGGGATCGCCACCCTTCAGACGCAGCACCCGCTTGCCCTCGCCCGCCAGCCGCACCAGCAGTCGGTTGATCTGCTCCTGGGGTAGAGCGTGTTCAGCACGGCGCTTGCCGACATAGATGCGCTCGGCATCGCGCCGGCACAACTCCACGATCGCCGGGGCCACTAGTCGATCGTAGAGCACCACGTCGGCCTGCTGCATCAGGCGCAGGGCGCGGAAGGTCAGCAGATCCGGATCGCCCGGCCCGGCGCCGACCAGATAGACTTCGCCGAGTGCCTTGGGCGCCGCCCCGGCAAGCTTGGCCTCGAGCAGCCGCTCGGCCTCCGTCTCCTGCCCGGACAGCAGCCGCTCGGCGATCGGCCCCTGGAACACCTCCTCCCAGAACACCCGGCGCTGCCGCACGTCGGGCAGCAGGCGCTTGACCTGCGCGCGAAACCTTCTCGCCAACCCTGCCAGCCGGCCGTAGCCGGCCGGAATCCAGGTCTCGATCCGTGCCCGCATCAGCCGCGCCAGCACCGGCGCATCGCCGCCGCTGGACACCGCGACGAGCAGAGGCGAGCGGTCGACGATGGCCGGGAAGATCACGCTGCACAAGTCCGGTGAGTCCACCACGTTGACCGGCACGCCATGCTCATGGGCATCGCGGGAAACCCGGGCGTTCAACAACGGATCGTCGGTGGCGGCGATGGCCAGCACACAGCCGTCCAGATCCCCCTGCGCGTAGCCTCGCGGCAGGCAGTCTCCACCGCCCTCCCGCACCTGCTCGGCGAGCGCTACCTCGATTTGCGGCGCCACGACCCGCAGCACAGCGCCGGCGTCGGCGAGCAACCGCGCCTTGCGCGAAGCGATCTCGCCGCCGCCGACCAGCAGTACGCGCCGGCCCTTGAGGTTGTGGAACAGCGGAAGGTAATCCATGGATCGATTCCCGATGGATGAAAACAAAGCGGGGTGGCCCTGGCCACCCCGCGTTCGGCATCGTTCGGCTCGGTCTAGCCGATGAGCTCGATACCACCCATATAGGGCTTGAGCACCGCGGGCACGCGGATCGAGCCGTCGGCCTGCTGGTAGTTTTCCAGCACCGCCACCAGAGTGCGGCCGACCGCCAAGCCGGAACCATTGAGAGTATGCACCAGCTCCGGCTTGCCGGTTTCCGGGTTGCGCCAGCGCGCCTGCATGCGCCGCGCCTGGAAATCGCCGCAGTTGGAGCAGGAGGAAATTTCCCGGTACTTGTCCTGGCTCGGCACCCAGACTTCCAGATCGTAAGTCTTGGTCGCGCCGAAGCCCATATCGCCGGTGCACAGGGCCAACACGCGGTACGGCAGTTCGAGCCGCTGCAATACCTTCTCGGCGTTGGCGGTCAGCTCCTCCAGCGCCTCGTAGGACTTGGCCGGATCGACGATCTGCACCATTTCCACCTTGTCGAACTGATGCTGGCGGATCATGCCGCGGGTGTCGCGGCCGGAGGCGCCGGCCTCGCTGCGAAAGCACGGGGTATGGGCGACGAACTTCAGCGGCAGTTGCCTGGCGTCGAGGATCTCGCCGGCCACGATGTTGGTCAGCGATACCTCGGCAGTGGGGATCAGGTAGAAATCGGCCTCGCCCTCGCGGCTGATCTTGAACAGATCCTCCTCGAACTTGGGCAACTGGCCGGTGCCCTGCAGGGCAGGCGCCTGTACCAAATAGGGGGTATAGGTCTCCTCATAGCCGTGTTCGCCGCTGTGCAGGTCGAGCATGAACTGCGCCAGCGCCCGGTGCAGCCGGGCGATGGGGCCGCGCATCAGGGCGAAGCGGGCGCCGGAGAGCTTAGCGGCGGTCTCGAAGTCCAACCAACCGTGGCGCTCGCCGAGAGCGACGTGATCCTTGATCGCGAAATCGAAGGTACGCGGGACGCCCCAGCGGCGCACCTCCACGTTGCCCTCTTCGTCGGCGCCGACCGGCACCGACTCGTGAGGCAGGTTGGGGATGCTCAGCAGCAGAGCGTCCAGCTCGGCCTGGATGGCGTCCAGCTCGCGCTTGCCGGCCTCCAGATCGCTGCCCATGCGGTCGACCTCGGCCAGCAGCGGCGCGATATCCTCGCCGCGCGACTTGGCCTGGCCGATGGCCTTGGAGCGGGCGTTGCGCTCGGCCTGCAGCTGTTCGGTGCGGGTTTGCACGGCCTTGCGCTGGGCTTCGAGGCTCTCGAAACGCGCCACGTCCAGTTGGAAGCCACGGGTTGCCAGGCGGCCCGCAATCTCCTGCAGTTGGGTACGAACCAGTTTGGAGTCGAGCATGGAATGTTCTCGTCTATCGATCAGAGCTTGGTGAGTATCAGGCCGGCCCAAGTGGCAAGCAGGCCGCCCAGCACGCTGAACGCCAGATAGCCGAAAGCCAGCGGAGCCTGGCCGCTTTCCAACAGGCGCAGCGTGTCGAGGGAAAAGGATGAAAAGGTGGTCAGGCCACCGAGAAAACCGGCGATTAGCCCGGCCCGCAGCGCCAGCGGCACTTCGGGACGCAGTAGGAACTGGCCATAGAGATAGCCGATTAGCAGGCAGCCGGCAATGTTGACCGCCAGGGTGGCGGCATAAAAATGTTGCGGCCAGTGCACGGATATCCAGTTGCTGGTGGCGAAACGCAACAGACAACCGAGCGCACCACCCGCCGCCACTGCCAGGGTCACGCCGATCATGGCTTTCTCCTCCGCCAGACACTGGCGCGGTCGAGCTCAGCCAGATGCTGCAGCTTGTCACGGATCTTCGTCTCCAGGCCACGCGGCACCGGCTGATAGTAGTGGCGCGGCTCGAAGTCTTCCGGAAAGTAGTCCTCGCCGGCGGCATAGGCTTCCGGCTCGTCGTGGGCGTAGCGATACTCCTCGCCGTAGCCGAGTTCCTTCATCAATTTGGTCGGCGCATTACGCAGATGCAGCGGTACCTCCAGCGAGCCCTGCTGCTCGGCATCGCGGCGCGCTGCCTTGAAGGCGGTGTAGACGGCATTGCTCTTCGGCGCGCAGGCCAGATAGACGATGGCCTGGGCCAGCGCCAGCTCGCCCTCGGGGCTGCCCAGGCGCTCCTGCACATCCCAGGCGGCCAGGCACAGGGGCAGCGCCCGCGGATCGGCATTGCCGATGTCCTCGCTGGCCATGCGCAGCACGCGACGGGCGAGATACAGCGGATCGCAGCCGCCATCGAGCATTCGCGCGAACCAGTAGAGCGCTGCATCCGGACTCGAGCCGCGCACCGACTTGTGTAACGCGGAGATCTGGTCGTAGAAGGCCTCGCCGCCCTTGTCGAAGCGCCGGCGGCTGTCGCCGAGCAGGTTGCCAAGCAGCTCGGTGCCGATCGCCTGGTCGTCCTCGACCAGGTCGGCGGCGTTCTCCAGCAGATTGAGCAGGCGCCGCCCGTCGCCGTCGGCGGCCGCTAGCAACATCCGCAGGCTGTCTTCCGGCAGGCTCAGGTGGCGTCCACCCAAGCCGCGCTCCTCGCCCAAGGCGCGTTCGGCCAGCCTCCGCAGGGCCGCTTCATCGAGGCTCCTCAGCACGTAGACGCGGGCGCGCGAGAGCAGCGCGTTGTTCAGTTCGAAGGAAGGATTTTCGGTGGTGGCGCCGATGAAGATCAGGGTGCCGTCTTCCACGTAGGGCAGGAAGGCATCCTGCTGGGACTTGTTGAAACGGTGCACCTCGTCGACGAAAAGAATCGTCCGCCGTCCATGCTGAGCAACCTGCTGACGGGCGATCTCGACCGCTTGACGAATCTCCTTGACTCCGGCCAGCACCGCGGAGATCGTCTCGAAGTGCGCATCGGTGACCTTCGCCAGCAGCCGCGCCAAGGTGGTCTTGCCGACGCCTGGCGGCCCCCAGAAGATCATCGAGTGCAGGGTCCCCTGCTCCAGCGCCTCGCGCAGCGGCTTGCCGCGGGCCAGCAGGTGCTCCTGGCCGACGTACTCGTCCAGGCTGGCCGGGCGAAGGCGCGCGGCCAGGGGCTGGGCGAGAGGGTCGGCGCGAAATAGGTCCATGGGCTCAGCCGGATCACTCCTGGATAACGTCGGTGCCTTCCGGCACCTTGAAATCGAACTGGGCGGCATCGAGCGACTGGTTCATCTTCACCCCGAAGAACAGGATATTGGTGCGCTGGCCGACACCATCGATCAATTGCATGTCGTTGACCACCCCATCGCGGAAGGACAGGCGCAGGTTGTCGAACAAGGTGTCCTTGGACTTCGGTTTGAGGATGAAATCCACCACGCCGCCGGCCTCCTTGTGGGTAATCTCGAAGTTCTCGCCGATCTTCGACAGGTCGCCGGAAAGCAGTAGCGCAGGGGTGTGAGTCAGGCGCTGGTCGAGGCTGCGGACGGTCACCTGCTCCAGATCGGGATCGTAGAGCCAGACCGTCTTGCCATTGGAGACCAGAAGCTGCTCCTGCGGCGCATCGGTATGCCAGCGGAACAGCCCCGGACGCTTCAGCGCCATCTCGCCGGAGGTTTCCTGCAACTGTGTGCCGGAGCCGTCGAGCGAGAGCTGGGAAAAACGCGCGGTCAGGGTCTGTGCCCGGTCGAGCAGTTGAGTCAGGCGCTGGATCGAACGCTCATCGGCCTGCGCCGGAGACAGGGCGAAAGCGACAGCGGACAGCAACAGCACACGGAAAAGGCGCATGACAATCCTCAAAAGCGTAGGGAGATCAGTCGCGAACCGGCGCGGGAGCGATCACTTCCCGCGAACCGTTGGTGTTCATCGAGGACACCACACCCGCCATCTCCATGGCCTCGATCATCCGTGCCGCGCGGTTATAGCCGATTTTCAGCTTGCGCTGCACTGCGGAGATAGAGGCGCGGCGGCTTTCCGTCACGAAGCGTACGGCCTCGTCGTAGAGCGGGTCTTCCTCGCTGCCCTCGCCGCCTTCGCCGCCACCCTCGAAGCTGCCACCACCTTCCTCGGCACTGGAGAGGATGTCCTCGATGTAGTCCGGTGCGCCGCGCTGCTTCCAGGCCTCGACGACGCGATGCACTTCGTCGTCGGAAACGAAGGCGCCGTGCACGCGGATCGGCAGGCCGGTGCCGGGCGGCAGGTAAAGCATGTCGCCGTGGCCGAGCAACTGTTCGGCACCGCCCTGGTCGAGGATGGTGCGCGAGTCGATTTTGCTGGACACCTGGAAGGCCATACGCGTCGGGATGTTGGCCTTGATCAGGCCAGTGATCACGTCGACCGAAGGGCGCTGGGTCGCCAAGATCAGGTGGATGCCGGCGGCGCGGGCCTTCTGAGCGATGCGCGCGATCAATTCCTCGAC
Organism: Azorhizophilus paspali; assembly: GCF_043587585.2. Lineage (GTDB taxonomy): Bacteria > Pseudomonadota > Gammaproteobacteria > Pseudomonadales > Pseudomonadaceae > Azotobacter > Azotobacter paspali. The sequence goes on along the minus strand of NZ_CP171449.1, from coordinate 1,932,981 downwards.
CTTCTTGCCGACAATCATCATCATGTCGGCGAACTCGTCGACCACCACCACGATGGTCGGCAGGGGTTCGAGCAGCGGCGGCTCGTCCTCCATGCTTTCGCGCCGATACAGCGGGTCGTAGAGAGGCGTGCCGGCTTCCTCGGCGTCCTTCACCTTGCGGTTGAAGCCGGCCAGGTTGCGCACGCCCATGGCGGCCATCAGCTTGTAGCGCCGCTCCATCTCGGCGACGCTCCAGCGCAGGGCGTTGGCCGCTTCCTTCATGTCGGTCACGACCGGGCAGAGCAGGTGCGGAATCCCCTCGTAGATGGACAGTTCGAGCATCTTCGGATCGATCATGATCAGCCGCGCCTCCTGGGGCGTCGACTTGAAGAGGACCGACAAAATCATGGCGTTGACCCCCACCGACTTGCCGGAGCCGGTGGTGCCGGCCACCAGCAGGTGGGGCATCTTCGCCAGGTCGGCAATGACCGGCTTGCCGCCGATGTCGTGGCCGAGCGCCAGGGTGACCGGCGACTTGGCCTCCTCGTACTCGACCGAGGTCAGCACTTCGGAAAGACGCACGATCTGCCGGTCCTCGTTGGGCACCTCGATACCGACCGTGGTCTTGCCGGGAATGACCTCGACCACGCGCACGCTGATCATCGCCATGGAACGGGCCAGGTCCTTGGCCAGGTTGGAAATCCGACTGACCTTGACGCCTGGTGCCGGCTGGATCTCGAAGCGGGTGATCACCGGCCCCGGATGCACGGACTCGACGGTCACCTCGACGCCAAACTCCTTAAGCTTGATTTCAAGCAGGCGCGACAACATCTCGAGCGACTCGCTCGAGTAGGTCTGCGACTTCTCCTCGGGGTCGTCCAGCAAAGAGAGCGGCGGCAGTGTTCCCTCCAGGGCCGCATAAACGGATGCGGGCCCTTCCCGAAACGCGGAGACGGGTACGGGTTGTGGTCGGGGCTCCATGGCCAGGGTCTCCGAGAGCGGCGTGATGGCCGGCGGCGGACGCCGCTCCGGCCCGACCGCGGGACTGATCGTAACAGCCGGCTCCGGCGCACTGCCCGGCCGGGACTCGACGGGCGCGACGAACGACCGTTCGTGCGCGTCGAAACGCGGGGAATCGGCTGGCGGCATCGCCTCGAAGGCATCGCCTTCCTGGAAATCCAGAGACAGATCGTCGAGTTCGCCGAACTCCCCGGACAAGGCCGGAACCGGGTCGAGCTCAGGGCGAGGCACGAGCCTGGATGTGATGGGTCCCGGCTCGATGCGAGGCGGCTGTGGTAGGCCTGGCTCGGGCTCGACGGACAGCCTTGGTGGAGCGACTTCGGGCTCGACAAGCCCCCTGGTCTCGACTCTCGGCTCGCTACGAGGCTTGAGGGGGAGGATTTCGGGCGCCGCGCGCGGTTTCGCTATGTTCGCGGGCTCGATGCGTGGTTTGCGCGACGAGGCGGATTCCGGCGGCCGCTGGAATCGGGCCGGAACGTCTACGACGGTCGCGTTACGACGCTGAGCAGCAGGCTTGGCCACGATCGGTTCGGCGAACATCCCGGCCAGCGATGCCTCTTCGATGAGCGGATCGTCAAGGTGGGCAGGCTCACCTTTCTCCCTGCCGGGCGCACGGGCTTTGACCGGCCCGTCGGCTTCGCGCAGTCGGGCGACCAGTCGCTTGCGCTCGACCAACGCGCTCCACCAGCGCCCGGTGGCACCCTGCACCAGCTCGAACAGGTCGAGAACGATCTTGCCGGTCAGATCCATGACCTTGAACCAGGACAGATCGGCGAACACTGTCAGTCCGAAAAGGAACAACGCCAGAAATATCAGTGTACTGCCCTGCACGTTGAGCGCATCCAGGGCGAGCTTGCCCAGAACCTCGCCAAGGGCCCCGCCAGCCGAGGCCGGCAAGCCGGGGGCGGAATGGAAATGAATATACGCGAGCGCAGCTCCCGCCGGGACCAGAATCGCCAGCCCGATTAGACGCCAGGAGAGCAACCAGCCACTCCAGGGCCACGGCTCATGGCGCGCCCTGAACGCCTGCGCCGTCTTGATCACCAGGAGCAGGGGAAACAGGTAGGCGAAATAGCCAAGCGCCATGAACAGGATGTCGGCAAACCATGCCCCTGTCCGGCCGGCGGCATTCTGCACCTGGGCCACACTGCTGCTGTGAGTCCATCCCGGATCGGAAGGATCGTAGGTCAGTAATGCCATCCAGAGATATAGAGTCAGCGCGCTCAAGGCGATTAGGGCACCCTCCTTGAGGCGGGAGCTCACCTGCTGCTGCCAGGCCGGAAGCCGTGCTTTTGTAGAGGAGGAATTCTTCAAGACGCTTCTTTTCCTGCGCCAACGGCGCGTTCCATCCAAGTTACGTGTCGGTCGAGAGCCAAGAGTACGTCAGCGACGGCTGGAGCCTCGGCTGATCCGCAGGCTCGCTCGTGCGGTGTTGCAGCCAGACCTGGAATCCTTATTTACATTTACGAAGAATGAATTCCAGTCTCAAACCGGATTTCATTTTTCCGCCCGATCCTGCTTCGCAGCGTCCTCGATCCGGCGGCCGCCGATACGCCGGACAACATCCGGCAAGGAAATGCTAAGGCCGCCCCTTTGCGGATTTCCTATTGTACGGTTTTGCCTATCCGATGCCATGCGGAGAGTCGCCGCCCCTTTTTGCCGAGCCCTCATGCTTCGGTGTAGCATAGCCGACAATCACCGCTATGCTGCTTCATTGGAGCACGCATTTTCTTTTGTGACAAAGGCTTACGGGGACTTTTTATGAATGATGTCAAGCATTCGCGGCTGATCATCCTTGGCTCCGGCCCGGCTGGATACACTGCGGCCGTCTATGCTGCACGTGCCAATCTGAAGCCCCTGCTGATCACCGGCATCCAGCCCGGCGGCCAACTGACCACCACTACCGAAGTGGACAACTGGCCTGGCGATGTCGAAGGCCTGACCGGTCCCGCCCTGATGGAGCGCATGCAGAAACACGCCGAGCGCTTCGACACCGAGATCATCTATGACCATATCCATACCGCCAAGTTGCAACAACGCCCCTTCACCCTGATCGGCGACAGCGCGACCTACACCTGCGAAGCCCTGATCATCGCCACCGGAGCCTCTGCCCAGTATCTTGGCCTGCCCTCCGAAGAAACCTTTTCCGGCAAGGGCGTATCCGCCTGCGCCACCTGCGATGGCTTCTTCTATCGCAATCAGGTGGTCGGCGTGGTCGGCGGCGGCAATACTGCCGTGGAAGAAGCCCTGTACCTGTCGAATATCGCCAAGGAGGTACACCTGATCCATCGCCGCGACAAGTTGCGCGCCGAGAAGATCCTGCAGGACAAGCTCCTCGAGAAGGCCCGCAATGGCAATATCCGTCTGCACTGGAACCAGACCGTGGACGAGGTGCTGGGCGACGCCTCCGGCGTGACTGGCGTACGCTTGAAGGACACGCTGAGCGGCGCTACCGAAACGTTGTCGCTGACCGGAGTCTTCATTGCGATCGGCCACAAGCCCAATACCGAGCTATTCGAGGGCCAGCTCGACATGCACAACGGCTACGTGACGATCAAGGGCGGCAATTCGGGCGACGCCACCGCCACCAGTATCGAAGGCGTCTTCGCCGCCGGCGATGTGGCCGACCATGTCTACCGCCAAGCCATCACCTCGGCAGGCGTCGGCTGTATGGCCGCCCTGGATGCCGAGCGCTATCTGGACAACTGATCGTTCGACGGACCCGAGCCCGCCCTCTCCCATTCACACTGCGGCGTCAACATGCTGACCTGTCTGCAACGCGACAGCCTGAGCTTCCCTCCCCTGGAGAGAGCCTTGCACCAACCCAATGGCCTGCTCGCCGTCGGGGGTGATCTCTCGGCCGAACGCCTGATCCAAGCCTACCGGCATGGCTGCTTTCCCTGGTACCAGGCGGGGCAGCCCATTCTCTGGTGGTCGCCGGATCCGCGCACCGTTCTGTTTCCTCGGGAATTGCACGTCTCCCGCAGCCTGCGCAAGGTTCTCCGCCAGGAGCGCTTCCAGGTTTCCTTCGACCGGGACTTCGCGGCCGTGATCCAGGCCTGTGCCGGCCCGCGCGATTACGCCGACGGCACATGGATAACCCCGGAAATGAGGAAGGCCTATCAGGAGCTTCACCACTGCGGCATCGCCCATTCGGTCGAAGTCTGGCAGAACGGTGTTCTCGTCGGAGGTCTTTATGGCTTGGCGATCGGCCAGTTGTTCTTTGGCGAGTCCATGTTTAGTCATGCCGATAATGCATCCAAGGTAGGCTTTGCGACACTGGTGGAACGGCTTGAGCGGTGGAGCTTCGTGCTGATCGATTGCCAGATGCCGACCCAGCACCTGCAAAGCCTTGGCGCCCGCAGCATACCCCGTACTGAATTCTCCAATTATCTGGCGCACCATCTGGATCTGCCGAGCACGGCCGACTGGATCGCCTAGTAGAGGTCCGCAGCGTGTCATACACTTGATGAGTGCCGCGAACGATTGCGGCACGCCATGGGCTTTCCGGGGGTTGACCATGACCGAGCTGGCTCGTCTCAAGTTCTACGCCACGCAACCGCACGCCTGTAGCTACCTGCCCGACGAGCAGGCGACGACCCTGTTCCTCGATCCCAGCCAACCCATGGACATGTATGTCTATGCGGAGCTCTCGGATCTGGGATTCCGGCGCAGCGGCGACCACCTTTATCGCCCCCACTGCCAAGGCTGCAACGCCTGCATCCCGGCTCGCATCCCCGCCAGGGGTTTTGCCTTGAACCGCCAGCAGCGGCGCATCCTGAAACGCAATGAGGACCTTGCGGCGCGAGCCGTACGACCCAGCTTTACCGAGGAATATTACAAACTCTATGCACGCTATATCGAACAGCGTCATGCCGATGGCGACATGTATCCCCCCAACCGGGACCAGTTCTGCACCTTCCTGGTACGCGACTTGCCTTTCTCCCGCTTCTACGAATTTCGCCTTTCCGGGCGCCTACTGGCCGTGGCAGTAACCGATGTACTCCCCAACGGCCTGTCAGCGGTCTATACCTTCTACGATCCTGACGAAGAACGACGCAGTCTCGGTCGCTATGCGATTCTCTGGCAAATTGGCGAAGCCGCGCGCCTGGGTCTACAGGCGGTGTATCTGGGTTATTGGATCAAGAATTGCCGCAAGATGAATTACAAGACCCAATACCGTCCAATTGAATTGCTAGTAAATCATCGCTGGGTCACTTTGACCTGAGAACTCTTGGCGCCAACGACCATTTTCAGGCACAATGCACGCCGTTTTGCTCGGCGTGCCAACTACGTTGGGCCATTCACTGCATACCGAGGGCTTTATTGAATGTCGAAAGAAGACAGCTTCGAAATGGAAGGCACTGTCGTCGACACCCTGCCCAACACCATGTTCCGCGTGGAGTTGGAAAATGGGCATGTCGTTACCGCGCATATATCCGGCAAGATGCGCAAGAATTACATCCGTATCCTCACCGGGGACAAGGTGCGTGTCGAACTGACCCCTTACGACCTGAGCAAGGGCCGCATCACTTATCGCGCTCGCTGAGGCGGAATCCAATAAAACGAAGACGCCCGGCATAGCCGGGCGTCTTCGTTTCAGAAGGGAGGCTTTCGCCGCCATTGCACTCAAGCCACTTCGGCTGCCGTCTCGAAGTCGAAGGAAAGCTCCTCACCCTTCAGATCGATATGCACCACTCCCCCATGTTCGGCCAACTCACCGAAGAGAATTTCCTCGGCCAGGGGACGCTTGATCCTGTCCTGAATCAGGCGAGCCATCGGCCGTGCGCCCATCTGAGCATCATATCCATGCTCGGCGAGCCAACCACGAGCCCGCTCGGAAACATCTAGCTGCACGTGCTTGTCTTCCAATTGTGCCTGAAGTTCGGTAAGGAACTTGTCGACGATATTCTTGATCACCTCGTGACTCAGGCGACCGAACTGGATAATGGTATCCAAACGGTTGCGGAACTCGGGAGTGAAGCTCTTCTTGATCACCTCCATGGCATCGGAAGAATGATCCTGCAGAGTAAAGCCGATCGAGGCACGGGCCGCGGTTTCCGCTCCAGCATTGGTGGTCATGATGATGATGACACTACGAAAATCAGCCTTGCGACCGTTGTTGTCGGTCAGCGTGCCATGGTCCATGACCTGCAATAGCAGATTGAACACTTCGGGGTGCGCCTTCTCGATTTCATCCAGCAACAGCACGCAATGCGGCTGCTTGGTAATCGCCTCGGTCAGCAGCCCCCCTTGATCGAACCCGACGTATCCTGGAGGCGCACCGATCAGCCGCGAAACAGTGTGCCGCTCCATGTACTCGGACATGTCGAAACGCACCAGCTCCACACCCAGCGCCTTGGCCAACTGCCGGGCCGCCTCGGTCTTGCCCACCCCGGTGGGACCGGCGAAGAGGAAGGAACCGACCGGCTTGTCCGGCGACTTCAAGCCAGCCCGCGACAACTTGATTGCCGTGGCGAGCGAATCGATAGCGGCATCCTGACCGAATACGGTCAACTTGAGATCGCGCTCAAGATTACGCAGCAGTTCCTTGTCGGAAGTGGAAACATGTTTGGGCGGAATACGAGCGATCTTGGCAACGATATCCTCGACCTGAGCCACATCGATAAGCTTGGCACGACGGTCCTCCGGCTGGAGACGTTGGAAGGCACCTGCCTCGTCGATAACATCGATGGCTTTGTCTGGCATGTGGCGATCGTTGATATAGCGAAAGGACAGCTCAGCTGCGGCCCGCAGCGCCTCATCGCTGTACTCGATGCCATGGTGCTGCTCGAAACGCGGCTTGAGCCCGCGAAGGATACCCACGGTATCTTCGACCGAAGGCTCAATCACATCGACCTTCTGGAAACGACGCGCCAAGGCTCGATCCTTCTCGAAGATGCCGCGGAACTCCTGGAAGGTGGTCGAACCGATGCAGCGGATCTCTCCGGACGAAAGAAGCGGCTTGAGCAGGTTCGAAGCATCCATCACCCCGCCGGAGGCAGCACCGGCGCCTATGATGGTGTGGATCTCGTCGATGAACAGGATGGCATGCGGCTTCTTGCGCAACTCATTGAGCAATGCCTTGAAGCGCTTTTCGAAATCACCGCGATATTTGGTGCCGGCAAGCAACGCCCCGAGGTCGAGGGAGTACACGACGCTGTGCGTCAGAAGATCCGGAACCTGATTGTCGACGATGCGTTTCGCCAACCCTTCGGCGATGGCCGTTTTGCCGACCCCGGCCTCGCCCACCAGCAGAGGATTGTTCTTGCGCCGCCGAGCCAGGATCTGCGCGACCCGCTCGACCTCGAACTCACGCCCGACCAGCGGATCGATCCGCCCCTGACGAGCCAGTTCGTTCAGATTGCTCGCATAGGCCTCCAGGGGATGACCGGAAGCCGAAGCATCTCCACTTTCTTCGTCCTGCATCTCATGCTCGCCATCAGGATGATCGCCATGACCCGGCACTTTGGAAATACCATGAGCAATGTAGTTCACCACGTCTATACGAGCCACACTCTGCTGCTTGAGCAGAAAGACGGCCTGGCTTTCCTGTTCGCTGAAGATGGCTACGAGCACATTGGCTCCGGTCACTTCCCGCTTACCAGAACTCTGCACATGAAAGACCGCTCGCTGCAGCACCCTCTGGAAGCCGAGGGTAGGCTGGGTTTCGCGCTCTTCATCGTGCTGTGGAATCAGAGGAGTCGTGGAGTCGATGAACTCCTGCAGGTCATGCCGAAGCTTATCGATATTCGCACCGCAGGCCCGCAGTACGGCAGCCGCGGCTTCGTTGTCCAGAAGCGCCAGCAGGAGGTGCTCCACCGTCATGAACTCATGACGTTTTGCACGAGCCTCCTTGAAGGCAAGATTGAGAGTGACTTCGAGCTCACGGTTCAACATAGCTTCACCTCATACCCAAGCGGTCGGCGTTAACCGTCCTTCTCGATCTCACAGAGCAGCGGATGCTGGCATTCCCTTGCATACTGGTTGACCTGCATGGCCTTGGTTTCTGCAACGTCACGAGTAAACATTCCGCACACTGCCCGCCCCTCTGTATGGACGGTCAGCATGACCTTGGTTGCCAACTCGCGGTTAAGGTTGAAAAACTTCTCCAGCACTTCGACCACGAAATCCATCGGTGTGTAGTCGTCGTTGAACATTACCACCTTATACATGGGCGGTACCTTCAGCGCAGGCTTGGACTCCTGCACGACCACCCCATGAGAGTCGTCCTCACGCGGCTCCGAACGGTCCTGACAGAATGTTAGTCGAATCTCAGTGCTTGCGAACATGCTGGACAAGCTTCCGGTTGAACGAATACGAATACTGGGAGGATTTAGTAGCACGCTTGGGCAGCCAAGCACAGCCCCGCCTTGACTATCGGCCAAACAATGATAAAAACAATGGGTACCCAAAAGGGTGTTCAGGGGTCCTATCATGTTCCGGCTATCGGGTCGAACGTGGTAAGGGGCCGAGGCGGATGATACTCCAGTGACGGAGTCTTTGCAGAGGGATGTCGGCATGCTAAGCGGCAAGGTCAAATGGTTCAACAACGCCAAGGGATACGGATTCATCGTGGCAGATGGCCGCGACGAAGACTTGTTCGCCCACTACTCGGCAATTCAGATGGATGGCTACAAGACCTTGAAGGCCGGTCAGGCAGTGACTTTCGAGCTGCTGCAGGGCCCGAAAGGCCTCCATGCAATCAATATCCGCCCCTGCCCGGCGTCGATCGAGAGTTCGGCCAAGCTCGGCCTGGCACAACCCTCGTCCCTTACCGACATTGCCGGTACGCTATAGCCCGAGAGCAATGCACCACTGCAAGGCGGGCTCGCTTCGCACAGCACTGGTCATGGATCAGCACTGGCCGGGCAGCCCGCATTGAGCGCATCCGCCTTCATCTGCAGGTAGATCGCCTCTTTCAACGGTGCGGCTCGGCTGTTACCAGCCCGTCCTAGTACCCACCGCCCCCATGGCAGGTGTCTACCTTCCCCGCGAGGCCGGAAAGACCGGCCTAACGCTCCGAATCTGCCGCTCGTCACCAACGCAGGCACTCGGCTAACGCGCTACACAGCCTAAAAATCCTGCGAATGCAAAAGATATGTCGCACTGATATACTCGGCGCAACTGAAAGGACATTGGATCCAGAGCCAATCTGGAATGAGCCACTCTAAACCCAAGCAGCATGCAGACTTGAACCTGGCAACCACCGCCCTTGGAGAATCTCGACCCAAGGGATCCGGGACATTTCCCCCAGGAACCTCGACTTTACGCTCATTGATGCCTTTAGGCGACTTCGCCTACCCTGCGAGCATCAAGAGTTTGTGCACTTGCAAATGTAGCAATACAGAGGGGTTAACGTAAAAAATGTCCACACCGAAGATTATTTATACGCTCACTGATGAAGCACCGGCACTGGCGACTTACTCTCTGCTTCCCATCATCAAAGCGTTCACCGGATCTTCAGGTATCGCCGTCGAAACCCGCGATATCTCCCTTGCAGGCCGCCTCATCGCAACCTTTCCCGAATACCTGACCGATACCCAGAAAATCTCCGACGATTTAGCCGAACTGGGAAAACTGGCCACCACGCCGGACGCCAACATCATCAAGCTGCCGAACATCAGCGCCTCCGTCCCGCAACTCAAGGCCGCCATCAAGGAACTGCAGCAGCAGGGCTACAAACTCCCGGACTACCCTGAAGAGCCCAAGACCGACACCGAGAAGGACGTCAAGGCCCGCTACGACAAGATCAAGGGCAGCGCCGTGAACCCCGTCCTGCGTGAAGGCAACTCCGACCGCCGCGCGCCCCTGTCCGTCAAAAACTATGCCAGAAAGCACCCTCACAAGATGGGCGCCTGGAGTGCGGACTCCAAGTCGCATGTCGCCCACATGGACAGCGGTGATTTCTACGGCAGCGAGAAAGCTGCCCTGATTGGCGCCCCTGGCAGTGTGAAAATCGAGCTGATCGCCAAAGACGGCAGCAGCACTGTCCTGAAGGCAAAGACCTCCGTTCAGGCCGGCGAGATCATCGACTCTTCGGTAATGAGCAAGAACGCCTTGCGCAGCTTCATCGCCGCTGAAATCGAGGATGCGAAGAAGCAGGGAGTACTGCTGTCCGTGCACCTGAAGGCAACCATGATGAAGGTGTCCGACCCCATCATGTTCGGCCAGATCGTCTCCGAGTTCTACAAAGACGCCCTCACCAAGCACGCAGAGGTGCTGAAGCAGATCGGCTTTGACGTCAACAACGGCATCGGTGATCTCTACGCCCGGATCAAGACTCTTCCCGAAGCAAAGCAGAAGGAAATCGAAGCCGACATCCAGGCGGTTTACGCCCAGCGCCCGCAATTGGCGATGGTGAACTCCGACAAGGGCATCACCAACCTGCATGTGCCGAGCGATGTCATCGTCGACGCCTCGATGCCGGCGATGATCCGCGACTCCGGCAAGATGTGGGGCCCCGACGGCAAGCTGCATGACACCAAGGCGGTCATCCCCGACCGTTGCTATGCCGGCGTATACCAGGTGGTCATCGAGGACTGCAAGCAGCACGGCGCCTTCGACCCCACCACCATGGGCAGCGTGCCCAACGTCGGTTTGATGGCTCAGAAAGCCGAGGAATACGGCTCCCACGACAAGACCTTCCAGATTCCTGCGGACGGCGTTGTCCGTGTGACCGATGAAAGCGGCAAGCTCTTGCTGGAGCAGAACGTCGAGGCCGGCGACATCTGGCGCATGTGCCAGGTGAAAGACGCCCCGATCCAGGACTGGGTCAAGCTGGCCGTCAACCGCGCCCGCGCTACCAATACCCCAGCGGTATTCTGGCTGGACCCGGCGCGAGCCCATGACGCCCAAGTCATTGCCAAGGTCGAGCGCTACCTGAAGGACTACGATACGAGCGGTCTCGACATCCGCATCTTGTCGCCGATCGAGGCAACCCGCTTCTCGCTGGCCCGTATCCGCGAAGGCAAGGACACCATTTCCGTCACCGGCAACGTCCTGCGCGACTACCTGACCGACCTGTTCCCGATCATGGAACTGGGTACCAGCGCCAAAATGTTGTCGATCGTCCCGCTAATGAGCGGCGGCGGTCTGTTCGAAACCGGCGCGGGCGGCTCGGCTCCCAAGCATGTCCAGCAATTCCTCGAGGAAGGTTACCTGCGTTGGGATTCGCTCGGCGAGTTCCTGGCTCTTGCCGCTTCCCTGGAGCACTTGGGCAACGCCTACAAGAACCCGAAAGCGCTTGTCCTCGCCAGCACCCTGGATCAGGCTACCGGCAAAATTCTCGACAACAACAAATCCCCGGCACGCCAGGTTGGCGAGATCGATAACCGCGGTAGCCACTTCTACCTAGCCCTCTACTGGGCCCAGGCATTGGCAGCACAAACCGAGGACAAGGAACTGCAAGCCCAATTCACCGGCATTGCCAAGGCTCTGACCGACAACGAGACCAAGATCGTCGGTGAGTTGGCTGCAGCTCAAGGCAAGCCCGTGGATATCGCTGGCTATTACCATCCGAATACCGACCTGACCAGTAAGGCCATGCGCCCGAGCGCTACCTTCAACGCGGCTCTGGCACCTCTTGCATAAGACGCTGCACTAAGCGCGCGGAGGCTACATCTCGCCTCCATAGCTACAAAACCCTCGCCGCGCTTAATGCCAATCAGTCGAGGTATCGGCCCGGCAGGGTGAAACGATAGAAACAGGCCCATGGAAATTCATAGGCCTGTTTTTTTATGCCGTTTCAGCAAGCACTCCGGTAGACCGCCGAACTTGATCTCGCCTCGTTCGAGCACTTCGCCCTGTTGATCGACTCTGCCGGATCGAAGAGGAACCAATACTGACCGGCACGGTTTCCTTGCGTCGCCACCGGCGCCTACCGGCCGAGCACATCATCTGGCTGGTTGTCGGAATGGCCCTGTTCAAGAGCAAGCCGATCCAGCTGGTCGTGCAACAGCCGGGATTGTCCAAGGGCAATGGCTTAACGCCTGCACTCAGTGCAACTCTACAGATTCGACAGCGTCTGAACGAGACCCCGACGGCCACGCTGTTCAAGCAGTTGGCCCGTGCGTGGTTGGCCATGGAGCCGCCAGCTTCGGCTCGCTTTCGCAGACTGCGCATTTTCGCCGCCGATACCGCGGCCTGGTCGATGCCAGACACTGCAAAAAACCGCGAAGCATTTTCCGGCGGACGTAACCAGTAGAGCCGGAGCCTGGCCTCAGATGCGCGGGTCGACCTGATGGATACCCACAGCCATCCGATCCGTGCAGCCCGCAGGGCAATCGCATGAAATGTCTTTCCGATACCGGACTGGAAAGATTGTGTGCCTGGTCGTTCCGGCCTGGTCTTCAAATCCGGTGCATCGGCTGCTTGCCGAGGGGCTGGATACCTCCTGTTTCGGCCCCTGGCCGAGTCACTTTCTCTTTGCGCGCGCCAAGAGAAAGTAACCAAAGAGAAAGCGCGCCCGGTCATTCGGCCCCGGCTACGCCGGGGTTCCCTCGCTGGTCGTCGCACAAGGGGCATCCATGCCCCTCGTACGACTCTCGCCGCCCCCTGCGGCTCGCCCCTCTACGCGACGCCTGCGCTCGGCCTCCTGAACGGGAGTCGGGCTCCGGGTTGCCTGAAAGCGCTTTCGCTCTTGCGGCACGGCTTGTCAGGCAATGCCGGATGCCCCCTTCAGGAGGCCGAGCGGAATCGTTGTGGAAGGGGTCGAGCGGCAAGGATGCCGCGAGAGCCGCGATGGGCCATGGATGACCCTGCGGGACGTGCCCCTGGAGCGGCGATGCAGGGAGGGAACCCGGAGCGAAGCGCAGGGCCGGATGAGGGGGTGGCCTTCTTTTTGGTTACTTTTTCTTGGCCAGGCAAGAAAAAGTGACTCGGCCGGGGGGCCGAAACGGGGACTGTCCGGCTACTCGGCAAACAGCCATGCCAAGGATCACACAATCTTTCCAGTCTGGTATCAGGCGAGCGCTTCATGCGATTGCCCTGGTGCAGCCCGCTTCGGCGACCATGCCGTCGGCGAGCTCAGTTACACTCGGGGACTGGCCGATGTCGTCTACGCACACTCACTGACCCTTTTCAAACGCGCTTGCTGCTCGGCCGCCTTCCTATTCGATTGGCCGGGACGAGATATCGAGCATCACTGACTGATGCACGCGAAATCGCCATTGCTCCATGGGGAGCCTGGGACCCGAGACCGGCTGGTTCGTCTGCCCAGGCACGACAACAATACATTGTGATCGTCGGGACCTTGCGCCATTCCGGACACGATCCCGCCATGGCCGATGGAGCGCCGGTCGCAGGCTCGCCACTGCATGCTGCCGCTCCGGCGTGAGCGGCACTATCCGCGCGCAGTGAAACCACGTTCGGATAAGTTATCCCAGAACGAAAAATTCCAGTCAGCTTAACTGACTGACATTAGGCCCACGTCGAGGTTTCGTTTCAACCATACAGTTTCCAACCTTAGCCGACAATAAAGGCCGCATCGTGTACCCCCAAAGTTACCAGCGCGTATAATACCGCTCCCATCAGCGCTCATCCGGACGCATTCATGGATTGGCAGGCACATATCACCGTCGCTACTATCGTGGAGAACAACGGTCTCTTTCTTCTAGTAGAAGAGCTGCAGGATGGGCGCCGCGTCCTCAATCAACCTGCCGGACATCTCGAACCCAACGAGAGCCTGACCGAGGCCGCCCTGCGCGAAACGCTGGAGGAAACCGGCTGGCAGGTGGAGCTCACGGCCGTGATCGGTATCTACCTCTACAGAGCTCCCAATGGCGTGACCTATCAGCGCATCTGCTTCGCTGCGCGCGCCCTGCAGCCAGTCGCCGACTACCAGCTCGACGAGGGCATCATAGGTCCCCGCTGGCTGAGCCGCGAGCAATTGCTCGAGCGGCAGGCATGCCTGCGCAGCCCGCTGGTACTGCGCTGCATCGACGACTACTTGGGCAAAGAGCGCTTCCCGCTGAGCCTCGTTCGTTGAACAGTCCGCACCTTCGCAGCCAAGCCCGCGCCCCTGATAGAATCCTTTCCTTTTCAGGACCCGACTCTTCCTATGCATGATCCCGCCCATACCCGCGTGATCGTCGGCATGTCCGGCGGCGTGGACTCTTCCGTTTCCGCCCTCCTGCTCCTGCAACAGGGGTATCAGGTGGAAGGTCTGTTCATGAAGAACTGGGAAGAGGACGACGGCACCGAATACTGTACCGCCAAGGAGGACCTTGCCGATGCACAGGCCGTCTGCGACAGGATCGGCATGAGGCTGCATACCGCCAACTTCGCCGCCGAATACTGGGACAACGTATTCGAACACTTTCTCGCCGAATACAAGGCCGGACGCACTCCAAACCCGGATATCCTGTGCAACCGCGAGATCAAGTTCAAGGCTTTCCTCGATTATGCCCTGTCGCTCGGTGCCGACATGATAGCGACCGGACACTATGTACGACGGCGCGATACTGAGGATAGAACCGAACTGCTCAAGGGGCTCGATCCCAACAAGGACCAGAGCTACTTCCTGCATGCCGTAGCCAGCGAACAACTCGCCAAATCCCTGTTCCCGGTCGGAGAACTGGAGAAACCGGCCGTGCGCGCTATCGCCGAACTGCACGGCCTGGCCACGGCCAGGAAAAAGGATTCCACCGGGATCTGCTTCATCGGCGAGCGCCGCTTCGGCGACTTTCTCAAACAGTACCTGCCTGCCCAGCCCGGCCCCATCGAAACCACCGAAGGCAAAATCATCGGCCAGCACCATGGCCTGATGTACCATACGATCGGCCAGCGTCAGGGGCTTGGCATCGGCGGAATGAAAAATGCTACCGAAGATCCCTGGTATGTGCTGGCCAAGGACCTGACCCGCAACGTGCTGATCGTCGGCCAGGGCAACCAGCACCCCTGGCTGTTCTCCCGGGCCCTGCACACCTCGGAGATGTTCTGGGTGAATCCACCCGACTTCCCGCTCCCGCGGCGTCTGGCCGCCAAGGTCCGTTATCGGCAGGGCGACCAGACCTGTACCCTGGAAAAGACCGACCAAGGCTTCCGGGTCCTGTTCGACGAGCCCCAGCGTGCCGTGACCCCCGGTCAGTCCGTGGTGCTCTACGATGGAGACGTCTGCCTGGGTGGCGGTGTCATCGAGACTGCCGAGCCATGGAAATGTGAGGACGAGCAGCATGACGCCTAGACAGGAACAATTGATCGCCCTTGGCGCCATATTCGAGTCGGCCTACCTGGTCGACAGGATCGCCAAGACGGGATTGGCTAGCGAGGCCCATCTCGCCTGCATGCTCGGCAGTCTACTAGAGCGCAATCCCAAGGACACGCTCGAAGTCTACGGAGGCGATGACCTCAACCTGCTCGATGGCTACCGAGCCCTGGCCAGTGCACTCGAACGCAACCCGCAAAGTTTGCAGCGCGAGCCATTACGCTACTCGCTGGCGCTGGTCAGCCTGGAGCGGCAACTGGACAAGCGCGACGACATGCTGCAACTCATGGGGCGGCGCCTGGACCAGATCCAGTTGCAGGTTCAACACCTGGGCCTGACTCACGAGAGCGCGGTCGCCGCCTTCGCCTCCCTGTACGAGGACACATTGAGCACCTTCCGCCAGCGTATCCAGGTGCACGGCGAGATGCGCCACCTGCAGAATCCGGCCAACGCCGCCAGGATCCGCGCCCTCCTGCTCGCCGGCATCCGCTCGGCGCGCCTGTGGCGCCAGCTCGGCGGGCACCGCTGGCAACTGGTGTTCAGCCGCCGCAAGCTGCTCGACGAACTCTATCCGTTGATACGGCGCAACTGAGAAGCCGGTCGGCCGAAGGAAGATTGCACTCGGTCGACTCTTCGCCTTCGTGTATCATTGCAGCCCTTTTTGTAGCCCGACTGTCCGAGACTTCCCCCATGCAGCTCTCCTCGCTCACCGCGGTGTCCCCCGTCGATGGCCGCTACGCCGGCAAAACCAGTGCCCTGCGCCCGATCTTCAGCGAATTCGGACTCATCCGCTTCCGGGTCATGGTGGAGGTCCGCTGGCTGCAACGCCTGGCTGCCCACAACGGCATCCCCGAGGTAGCCCCCTTTTCAGCCGAAGCCACCGCCCTGCTGGACGAGCTGGCCGAAAATTTCCGGCTGGAGCACGCCGAGCGCGTCAAGGAGATCGAGCGCACCACCAACCATGACGTCAAGGCCATCGAGTATCTGCTCAAGGAACAGGCCGGTAAGCTACCGGAACTGGCCGAGGTGAGCGAATTCATTCATTTCGCCTGCACCAGCGAGGACATCAACAACCTGTCCCACGCCCTGATGCTGCGCGAAGGCCGCGATAGCGTGCTGCTGCCGCTGATGCGTCGACTGGCCGAAGCCATCCGCGCCCTGGCCGTACAGTTCGCCGGGGTGCCGATGCTGTCGCGCACCCACGGTCAGCCGGCTTCGCCGACCACCATGGGCAAGGAGCTGGCCAATGTGGTCTATCGCCTCGAACGCCAGATTGCGCAGGTCGAGTCCGTGCCGCTGCTGGGCAAGATCAACGGCGCCGTGGGCAACTACAACGCCCACCTGTCGGCCTACCCGGATGTCGATTGGGAGGCCAACGCCCGCGAGTTCATCGAGGAGGACCTGGGCCTGAGCTGGAACCCCTACACAACACAGATCGAGCCGCACGACTACATCGCCGAGCTGTTCGACGGCATTGCTCGCTTCAACACGATCCTGATCGACTTCGACCGCGACGTGTGGGGCTACATTGCCCTCGGCTACTTCAAGCAGAAGACAGTGGCCGGCGAAATCGGCTCCTCGACCATGCCGCACAAGGTCAACCCGATCGACTTCGAGAACTCCGAGGGCAACCTCGGTATCGCCAATGCGATTCTCCAGCACCTGGCCAGCAAGCTGCCGATCTCCCGCTGGCAGCGAGATTTGACCGATTCCACCGTGTTGCGCAATCTCGGCGTCGGCTTCGCCCACAGCCTCATCGCCTACGAAGCCACTCTCAAGGGAATCGGCAAGTTGGAGCTGAACGCCCAGCGTCTCGCCGAAGATCTGGATGCCTGCTGGGAAGTGCTAGCGGAACCGATCCAGACCGTGATGCGCCGCTATGGCGTCGCCAATCCCTACGAAAAGCTCAAGGAACTGACTCGCGGCAAAGGGATCAGCCCCGAAGCGCTCAAGACCTTCATCGATACCCTGGACATTCCCGCAGGCGCCAGGGCCGAACTGCACAAGCTGACCCCTTCCGCTTATATCGGCAATGCGGTCGCCCAGGCCAAGCGCATCTGATTTCGTCTCGTCATCTCCACGCCCGGCAGCGCCGGGCGTTTTTATTTTCAGCTCTCCCTGTAGAGCAAGGGGTTACCCATGACTTTCGACATTCCACTTCAATTCCTGGGGGGCATCAGCGCACGCGAGTTCCTGCGCGACTACTGGCAGAAGAAGCCCCTGCTGATCCGCCAGGCCGTCCCCGGCTTCGAAAGCCCAATCTCGCCGGACGAATTGGCCGGCCTGTCGCTCGAGGAAGAAGTCGAGTCGCGCCTGATCATCGAGCACGGCAACCACCCCTGGGAACTGCGCCGCGGCCCGTTCGACGAGGAAACCTACCGGAACCTGCCCGAGCGCGACTGGACCCTGCTGGTCCAGGCAGTCGACCAGTTCGTTCCCGAGGTCGCCGAACTGCTGGAAAACTTCCGCTTTCTGCCCAGTTGGCGCATCGATGATGTGATGATCAGCTATGCCGCGCCAGGGGGTGGCGTAGGGCCACACTACGACAACTATGACGTGTTCCTGCTGCAGGGATACGGCAAGCGGCGTTGGCGGATCGGCCAGATGTGCAACAGCGACAGCCCGCTGCTAAAACATGCCGACCTGCGCATCCTCGCCGAATTCCAGAACGGCGAGGATTGGGTGCTGGAGCCAGGCGACATGCTTTATCTGCCACCCCGTCTGGCCCACTTCGGTACCGCGGTCGACGAGTGCATGACCTATTCGGTAGGCTTCCGTGCCCCCAGCGCCGCTGAAGTACTCACCCATTTCACCGATTTCCTCGCCCAGTTTCTGCCCGACGAGGAGCGCTACGACGATCCGGGCATAAGTCCCTGCGAGGACCCGCACCAGATCCAGCGCGATGCACTGGAACGCCTCAAAGACCTGATTCAGGAGCACATGGGCGACGAGCGCCTGCTGCTTACCTGGTTCGGCCAGTTCATGACCGAACCGCGCTATCCCGAATTGGTCGCCGGCGCGGAAATGCAGGAACAGGATTTCCTGACCAATCTGCAGGAAGGTGGCGTACTGATCCGTAATCCCAGTGCCCGCCTGGCCTGGTCCGAGGTCGGCCAGGACCTGCTGCTGTTCGCCAGCGGCCAGAGCCGCCAGCTCCCCGGTCGCCTGCGCGAGCTGCTCAAGCTGATCTGCAGCGCCGATGCCCTGCATGCGGATAACCTGGCCTCCTGGGTGGCGGACGAGGACGGCCGTCAACTCCTCTGGCAGTTGCTCGTGCAAGGCAGCCTGGAGTTCGCCGATGACTGAGATCCAGGTACGGATCGCCCACTGGCAGAAGGACAATGAGGACATCCGCCGAATCCGCGATAGCGTCTTCATCGCCGAACAGGCAGTGCCCTCCGAACTGGAGTGGGATGGCGAGGATCAAGAAGCCCTCCACTTCCTCGCCTTCGCGGGTGAATTTGCCGTTGGCACGGCGCGCCTGCTGCACGATGGCCACATCGGCCGTGTCGCCGTTCTCAAGGACTGGCGCGGCCTGAGGATCGGCGCCGCCTTGATGCGCATGGCGATCACCGAGGCCGAGAGGCGCGGGTTTCGCCGCCAGCTTCTGAGCGCCCAGGTGCAGGCCACGCGCTTCTACGAACGCTTGGGATTCGAGGTAATCAGCGGTGAATACCTGGATGCCGGTATTCCCCATGTAGAAATGGTGCGCCAAGCCGACTGAGCGACCGTCTTCCAAGCCGAACGTCCTGCATGGCCCTCCCCCACCGGAGCCATGCAGGACCCCAGACCTGCGGATACCTTGGCAGACGTCCTCCCTCTCATGCCCCTAGAATGTCGGCATATCAATTTCCCGCCGAGTTCTCCATGAAGATCTGCAGATTGCTCATCCTGCTGCTGACGCTGGCCTCGTCCTGCGCACTGGCTGCTACCGAAATCATCCAGTTGAATCACCGGATGGCCGACGAAATGCTGCCCGTGGCGCACGCGCTGATCGGCGACGAGGGGCGGGTCCATGCCCATGGCAACCAGCTCATCGTCAACGCCCCGGCAGCGCAGGTGCAGGAACTGCGCGCCCTGCTCGAACAGTTGGACATCCCGCCCAGACGCTTGCTGATCACCGTCGACAGCAGTGCGGCACGCAGCGGCACACAGCACGGCTACAGTGCCGGCGACTCGGTCGACAGCGGCGACGTGGAGATCCGAAATGGCCGGCTCCAGGACGGGAACCGGCTGCGCATCCTGAGCCACGGCACCGACCGACAGGGCGACGCCCTGCAACGGATCCAGGCCACCGAAGGCTATCCGGCGCTGATCCAGACCGGCCGGAGCGTGCCGCTGCATGATACCCAGATCGGCCCCTACGGACAGCTGTACCGCGAGACCTATTACCGCGATATCACCCGCGGCGTCTACGTTACCGCGAGGATCTCCGGCGATATCGTGCATGTCGCTCTGAGCAGCAGCAATGAGCAGTTGGACCCCTCCCTGCCCGGCGCGATCGACGTCCAGCAACTGGATACCCAGGTCAGCGGCCGTCTAGGAGAATGGATCGACCTCGGCAACAGCAGCGAAAGCCGCGACAACGACCAGCAGGCACCGCTGCGCCGCTACTCCGCATCCACTCGCGAAGAACTGTCCATGCGCCTGCGGGTCGAGATTTTGGAATGAAGCGCTTTTCTCATACCATCATGTAGTGATCTAAAAATTTCACTACAAATTCGTTGACGACGGATGCCTGCCTAGGCATGATTGCCTTACTCCCGCTAACCAGGGGTCCTGGCAAGGGTCTCCGGGGCCAGCTCCAGCCAACCAGCCGAGCTAAGCTCTATGCCTGTACTGCCCACAAGGTTCGACGTTTTTACCGCGTGTTGTCCGTATCGATCATCGACTACATGCAGGTTCAGGTGGGAATCGCTCAACCATTTCCAACTTTGAAGGATCGACCATGTCTGCATATCAAAACGAGATCAAGGCCCTTGCTGCCCTCAAAGAGAAGAATGGCAGCGCCTGGAGCGCCATCAACCCGGAATACGCCGCCCGCATGCGCATTCAGAACCGTTTCAAGACCGGTCTGGACGTCGCCAAGTACACTGCGGCCATCATGCGCAAGGACATGGCCGAGTACGACGCCGATTCGTCCATCTACACCCAGTCCCTGGGCTGCTGGCACGGTTTCATCGGCCAGCAGAAGCTGATCTCCATCAAGAAGCACCTGAAGACCACCGACAAGAAGTACCTGTACCTGTCCGGCTGGATGGTGGCAGCCCTGCGCTCCGATTTCGGCCCGCTGCCCGACCAGTCCATGCACGAGAAGACCGCGGTCTCCTCGCTGATCGAAGAGCTGTACACCTTCCTGCGCCAGGCCGATGCCCGCGAACTGGACCTGCTGTTCAGCGCCCTTGACGATGCCCGCAACGCCGGCGACAAAGCCAAGGAGCAGGAAATCCTGAAGCAGATCGATGGCTTTGAAACCCACGTCGTGCCGATCATCGCCGACATCGACGCCGGCTTTGGTAACGCCGAGGCCACCTACCTGCTGGCCAAGAAGATGATCGAAGCCGGTGCCTGCTGCATCCAGATCGAAAACCAGGTTTCCGACGAAAAGCAGTGCGGCCACCAAGACGGCAAGGTGACCGTTCCGCACGAGGACTTCCTCGCCAAGATCAATGCCGTTCGCTATGCGTTCCTCGAGCTGGGTGTAGACGATGGCGTGATCGTCGCCCGTACTGACTCTCTGGGTGCCGGCCTGACCAAGCAGATCGCCGTGACCCGTCAGGAAAGCGACCTGGGTGACAAGTACAATGCCTTTCTGGACTGCGAAGAGATCAGCCCGGCCGAGATGAAAAACGGCGACGTGGTGCTCAATCGCAACGGCAAGCTGCTGCGTCCGAAGCGCCTAGCCAGCGGTCTGTTCCAGTTCCGCAAGGGTACTGGCGAAGACCGCTGCGTCCTGGACTGCATCACTTCCCTGCAGAATGGGGCCGACCTGTTGTGGATCGAAACCGAGAAGCCGCACATCGGCCAGATCAAGGGCATGGTCGACCGTATCCGCGAAGCCATCCCGAACGCCAAGCTGGTGTACAATAACAGCCCGTCGTTCAACTGGACCCTGAGCTTCCGTCAGCAGGTGTTCGATACCTGGGTTGCCGAAGGCAAGGACGTCTCCAAGTACGACCGCGCCAAACTGATGAGCGTGGAGTACGACGAGACCGAGCTGGCCCTGGAAGCCGATGCTCGCATCCGCACCTTCCAGCGCGACGCCGCGGCCCAGGCCGGTATTTTCCACCACCTGATCACCCTGCCGACCTACCACACTGCCGCGCTGTCCACCGACAACCTGGCCAAGGGCTACTTCGCCGAGGAAGGCATGCTGGCCTACGTGAAGGGCGTTCAGCGTCAGGAAATCCGTCAAAGTATCGCTTGTGTCAAGCACCAGAATATGGCCGGCTCCGACATCGGCGACAACCACAAGGAATATTTCGCTGGCGAAGCCGCTCTGAAAGCTGGCGGCAAAGACAACACCATGAACCAGTTCCATTGATCGGAACCCGTTCGTATCCAGCGTGACCCACGACATCCCCCGGCTCTGCCGGGGGATGTTTTCGTTTCGCCGCTCCCCTTGCTGTCACTCTCCTGTCGTACCTACCGTTTAGATTTGTCCCGGTTCCCTCCCCTAGACGGAGATACCCCGTGAGGACCGATAAAGACACCGCCCTGTTTGGCGATGGCGACGAAATACCCAGCAATCACTCGAACAACCCGCATATCGACGATCTGATCCAGGGCATCGGTCGCCGCCAGGTGATCGCCGGTGGCATGGCCATGGGCATGCTGGCCTTCCTCGGCGTGACAGTACCGCGAACCGGCAACGCTGGCGAGGCCCCCGGCCTGCTCAAGCAGCCCAGCCGCCTGGCGTTCGAAGCGGTAGCCGTGACGCGTGCCGACACCATTAGCGTACCCGAGGGGTATCAGGCCAAGACCTTCATTCCCTGGGGCACGCCGATCTGTGGCAGCTATCCGGCTTATCGCGAAGACGGCAGCAATACAGCCCAGGAACAAGCCGAGCAGACCGGCATGCACCACGACGGCATGCACTACTTCCCCATCGATGCCCGGAACGGCAAAGGCCAAAACAGCGAACACGGTCTGCTGGTGGTCAACCACGAATATATCGATGTGCCGCTATTGCACCCCAACGGCCCGACCCTGGTCGACGGCAAGCGCACGATCCCCGAAGAAGTGCGCAAGGAAATCAATGCCCACGGCGTTTCGGTAGTAGAGATCCGGCGCTCTCCACGCAACGGCTGGGAAGTGGTCGGCGACTCGAAGTTCGGTCGTCGCATAACCGCCGCCACGCCGATGGAAATCCGTGGTCCGGCACGCGGCCACGCCTTGCTGCGCACCCGCTACAGCCCCGACGGCAGCGCCACCCGCGGCACCCAGAACAATTGCTCCAATGGCTTCACCCCCTGGGGCACCTATCTGACCTGCGAGGAAAACTGGGCGAACTATTTCGCAACCCAGGACAGCGAATTGCCACGCGAACTGCAACGCTACGGCATCGGCAAGACCGGGCGCTTCGGCTGGGACACCCTGGAAGGAGACGAATTCCAGCGATTCGACGCCACCCGCAAGGCCGAAACGGCCAGCGGCGACTACCGCAACGAACCCAATCATTTCGGCTGGATCGTCGAGATCGACCCTTTCGATCCCCGCTCCGTGCCGGTCAAGCACACGGCCCTGGGCCGCTTCGCCCATGAAGGGGTGATCTTCGCACCCACCGGTCCCGGCAAACAGCTGGTCTGCTATTCGGGCGACGATTCGCGCAACGAATACATCTACAAGTACGTCAGCCGCGACAAGTTCCTTCCGGGTCGTCCCGATAACAGCCGCCTGCTCGACGAAGGCACCCTCTACGTCGCCCGTTTCAACGCGGACGGCACGGGCGACTGGCTGCCCCTCGACATCCGGGACGCGACTTTCCAGGCAGCCTGCGCCGCCAAGGGCATCGTCTTCGCCGACCAGGGCGAGGTTTTGATCAATACCCGCACGGCTGCCGACGCCATGGGCGCGACCAAGATGGACCGTCCGGAATGGGGCGCTGTGCATCCGCGAAGCGGCGAGGTCTATTTCACTCTCACCAACAACACGAACCGGACCGAAGCCGACGCAGCCAACCCTCGACCCGACAACGCCTACGGGCACATCATCCGCTGGCGGGAGGAAAGCCCGGAGCACACAGGCACCCGCTTCAACTGGGACCTCTTCCTCCTGGCAGGTCCCGAGGGCGACAGCCGCGGTCCGGACAACCAGCCGCTCGGCGCCGACAACATCCTCGCCAGTCCGGACGGACTCTGGTTCGATCCCCAGGGACTCCTGTGGATCCAGACCGATATGAGCGGCAGCCAGCACAGCGACGGCCCCTTCGGCAACAACCAAATGCTGGTGGCCGACCCGGACAGCGGCGAGCTGAAGCGCTTCCTCGTCGGCCCTGTCGGCTGTGAGGTCACCGGCCTCACCGCCACGCCGGATTTTTGCACGCTGTTCGTCAACATCCAGCATCCCGGCGAAGGCTCGACTCCGGACAACCTGCTCAGCACCTGGCCGGATGGTCCGGGCAAGCGGCCGCGCTCCTCGACGGTGGTCATCACCCGGGAAGGCTGGCGCCCGGTACTGTGATTCCCGACTTCACAGCCGTATGACCGGTCCCAGCCGGTCATGATCAATAGCGCCACCCAAGCTCCGCTTTGGCGTCATGGCAAGCGCACCGATCGCCACCCGTCCGGATCGGGAAGGTGAAATTTGCTTTTTCGGCAGATGAGCTATCGTGAAATGAAAGACATTGGCTCCCGTGAAAAAGGCCTTCCCTTCGAGGTACAACCGGCTCTTTCAAGCATCTGGCAAACCAATATCACAAGCCCCCAACCCCCGCGCACTGTGATCGGTATAACACCGGGAAAGTGCGCGGTGAGTCCTTTTGTAGCGGAAAATTGATCCAGAACAATATTTTCGATGCCGCACGAGCATAGAGTGACCGCCCCAAGCGGCTGCTACATTTTGACGCAGCCATCCATCCTTTAAGCCGTTCCTTGATCAAGGAGTTCCGGCATGTCTGAAGCAGTTGCCACGCTGTCCCACAACTGGGGATTCGCAGTTTTCCTGTTAGGCGTCGCAGGCCTGTGCGCCTTCATGCTCGGCGTTTCCCGCCTGCTCGGCAGCAAGGCCGTCGGACGCAGCAAGAACGAACCCTTCGAATCCGGCATCGTTCCCACCGGCGGTGCGCGTCTGCGCCTTTCGGCCAAATTCTATCTAGTCGCGATGCTCTTCGTGATCTTCGACGTCGAAGCCCTATTTCTCTTCGCATGGGCGGTATCGGTTCGCGAAAGCGGCTGGGCCGGGCTCATCGAAGCAATGATTTTCATAGCAATTCTGTTGGCGGGTCTTGTCTATCTCTGGCGGATCGGTGCCCTCGACTGGGCTCCGGAAGGCCGCCGTAATCGGCAGGCAAAGCTGAAACAATGAGGCTTTGGCAATGCAATACAAACTTACCAGGATCGACCCGGATGCTTCCTACGAGCAGTATCCGATCGGAGAGCGGGAAACCGTAACGGACCCCAGCGAGGGTCAGGTTCACCGCAACATATTCATGGGCAAGCTGGAAGACGTGCTGAGTGGTGCGGTCAACTGGGGGCGCAAGAATTCCCTATGGCCCTACAACTTCGGCCTCTCTTGCTGCTACGTGGAAATGACCACCGCCTTCACCGCCCCCCACGACATCGCCCGCTTCGGCGCCGAAGTCATTCGCGCCTCGCCGCGGCAGGCCGATTTCATGGTTATCGCCGGAACCTGCTTCATCAAGATGGCGCCGATCATCCAGCGTCTCTACGAGCAGATGCTCGAACCGAAGTGGGTGATCTCCATGGGCTCCTGCGCCAACTCCGGCGGCATGTACGACATTTACTCAGTCGTCCAGGGTGTCGACAAGTTCCTCCCCATAGACGTCTACATTCCAGGCTGTCCTCCGCGCCCCGAAGCCTTTCTGCAAGGCCTGATGCTGTTGCAGGAGTCCATCGGTCAGGAGCGCCGGCCTCTTTCCTGGGTCGTCGGCGACCAAGGCATCTATCGAGCCGAGATGCCCTCGCAACGGGAACTGCGCCGCGAACAGCGTATCCAGGTCACCAACCTGCGCAGCCCCGACGAAGTCTGAGCCGGCTTTCCCCGCGCCCATCCGCGCGGCAAGCCCAGGCTCATTCTGTCCGTTGATCAAAAGCGACCGAGACCATGACTGCAGACAGCGTTCTGTCCATTCCGCCGTACAAGGCCGACGACCAAGACGTGGTCGCCGAACTCAACTCCCGTTTTGGTGCCGAAACCTTCACCGTACAAAGCACCCGCACGGATATGCCCGTGCTCTGGGTAGCACGGGGAAAACTCATCGAAGTTTTGCGCTTCCTGCGCAACCTGCCGCGCCCCTACGTCATGCTGTATGACCTGCATGGCGTCGACGAGCGGCTGCGTACCCAGCGCCGCGGCCTACCGGAGGCCGACTTCAGCGTCTTCTATCATTTGCTGTCGATCGAACGGAACAGCGACGTGATGATCAAGGTCGCCCTGAAGGAGGGCGACCTCAAGCTACCCAGTGCCACCGGTATCTGGCCGAACGCCAACTGGTACGAGCGCGAAATCTGGGACATGTACGGGATCCACATCGAAGGCCACCCGCACCTGACCCGCATCCTGATGCCGCCGACCTGGGAAGGCCATCCGCTGCGCAAGGATTACCCGGCCCGCGCCACCGAATTCGATCCCTACAGCTTGTCGGCGGCCAAGCAGGACCTGGAGCAGGAAGCGCTGCGCTTCAAGCCCGAGGAATGGGGCATGAAGCGCGGCGGCGAGCACGAGGACTTCATGTTCCTCAACCTCGGCCCCAACCACCCGTCCGCCCACGGCGCTTTCCGCATCATTCTGCAACTGGACGGCGAGGAAATCGTCGACTGCGTGCCAGAGATCGGTTATCACCACCGCGGTGCCGAGAAGATGGCCGAGCGGCAGAGCTGGCACAGCTTCATTCCCTACACCGATCGCATCGACTACCTCGGCGGGGTGATGAACAACCTGCCCTACGTGCTGGCCGTCGAGAAGCTGGCCGGCATCAAGGTGCCGCAGCGGGTCGACGTGATCCGCATCATGATGGCGGAGTTCTTCCGCATCCTGAACCACCTCCTCTACCTCGGTACCTATATCCAGGACGTCGGCGCCATGACGCCGGTGTTTTTCACCTTCACCGACCGCCAGCGTGCCTACAAGGTGGTCGAGGCCATCACCGGCTTCCGCCTGCATCCGGCCTGGTACCGCATCGGCGGGGTCGCCCACGACCTGCCGCGTGGCTGGGACGCCCTGGTCAAGGAGTTCGTCGAGTGGATGCCCAAGCGTCTGGACGAGTACGAGAAGGCGGCACTGCAGAACAGCATCCTGCGTGGTCGCACCATGGACGTGGCCAAGTACGACACCCGGCAGGCACTGGAATGGGGCGTCACCGGCGCCGGCCTGCGGGCCACCGGTCTCGACTTCGACCTGCGTAAGGCGCGCCCCTACTCCGGCTACGAGAACTTCGAATTCGAAGTCCCTCTGGCGCACAACGGCGACGCCTACGACCGCTGCATGGTCAAGATGGGGGAGATGCGCCAGAGCCTGCGGATCATTGAGCAGTGCCTGAAGAATATGCCGGAAGGCCCCTACAAGGCCGACCATCCGTTGACCACGCCGCCGCCTAAGGAGCGCACGCTGCAGCACATCGAGACCCTGATCACCCACTTCCTGCAGGTGTCTTGGGGCCCGGTGATGCCGGCCAACGAATCCTTCCAGATGATCGAGGCGACCAAGGGCATCAACAGCTACTACCTGACCAGCGATGGCAGCACCATGAGCTACCGCACGCGCATCCGTACCCCGAGCTATGCCCACCTGCAGCAGATCCCTTCGGTGATCCGCGGCAGCATGGTGGCCGACCTGATCGCCTACCTGGGCAGCATCGACTTCGTTATGGCCGACGTGGACCGCTGACATGAATTCAATTATTCAGACCGACCGTTTCGTCCTCAGCGAAACCGAGCGCTCAGCCATCGAGCACGAGATGCATCACTACGAGGACTCGCGCGCCGCCTCCATCGAGGCGCTAAAGATCGTCCAGAAGCAACGCGGCTGGGTGCCGGACGGCGCCATCCCGGCCATCGGCGAGATTCTCGGCATCCCGGCCAGCGACGTCGAAGGCGTGGCCACCTTCTATAGTCAGATCTTTCGTGTTCCGGTGGGGCGCCACGTGATTCGCGTGTGCGACAGCATGACCTGTTTCATCGGTGGCCATGAAACCATACTCGCCGCCCTCCGCCAGAGACTCGGCATCGTTCCCGGCCAGACCAGCCACGACGGCCGCTTCACCCTGTTGCCGGTGTGCTGCCTGGGCAACTGCGACAAGGCCCCGGCCGTGATGATCGACGACGATACCTTCGGCAACCTGACGCCCGAAGGAATAGAACAACTGCTGGAGGCCTACCCATGACTCTTCCCTCCATCGGTCCCGCCAACCGCACTCCTCGCACGGCGGAAACCCATCCCCTGACCTGGCGCCTGCGCGAAGACGCCGAACCGGTCTGGCTCGACGAATACCAGCAGAAGAACGGCTATGCCGCGGCGCGCAAGGCGCTCGCCGAACTGTCGCCTGCCGACATCGTCGCCATCGTCAAGGATTCTGGCCTCAAGGGACGCGGCGGCGCCGGCTTCGCCACCGGCATCAAATGGGGCCTGATGCCCGCCGACGATTCCATCGACATCCGCTACCTGCTGTGCAACGCGGACGAAATGGAGCCGAACACCTGGAAAGACCGCCTGCTCATGGAGCAGTTGCCGCACCAGTTGATCGAGGGCATGCTGATCAGCGCCCGGGCGCTGAAGGCCTATCGCGGTTACATCTTCCTGCGCGGCGAGTATGTCGATGCCGCCCGTAACCTCAACCGCGCCATTGCCGAAGCCAAGGCCGCCGGCCTGCTCGGCAAGAACATCCTCGGCAGTGGCTTCGACTTCGAGCTGTTCGTGCACACCGGTGCCGGCCGCTACATCTGCGGCGAAGAAACCGCTCTGATCAACTCCCTCGAAGGGCGCCGCGCCAACCCGCGCTCCAAGCCGCCCTTTCCGGCCGCCGTCGGCGTCTGGGGCAAGCCGACCTGCGTGAACAACGTCGAAACGCTGAGCAACGTGCCGGCGATCATCGGTAACGGCGTCGACTGGTACAAATCCCTGGCCCGGCCCGGCAGCGACGACATGGGTACCAAGCTGATGGGCTTCTCCGGCAAGGTGAAGAACCCCGGCCTCTGGGAACTGCCCTTCGGCATCACCGCTCGCGAGCTGTTCGAGGACTATGCCGGCGGCATGCGCGACGGTTACCGGCTCAAGTGCTGGCAACCGGGCGGTGCCGGCACCGGCTTCCTGCTCCCCGAGCACCTGGACGCACAGATGTATGCCGGCGGCATAGGCAAGGTCGGCACCCGCATGGGTACCGGCCTAGCTCTGGCGGTGGACGACAGCATCAACATGGTTTCGCTGCTGTGCAATCTGGAGGAGTTCTTCGCCCGCGAATCCTGCGGCTGGTGCACCCCGTGCCGCGACGGCCTGCCATGGAGCGTCAAGCTGTTGCGCGCCCTGGAGCGTGGCGAAGGCCAGCCCGGCGACCTGGAGACCCTGGAGCAACTGGTCAGATTCCTCGGTCCGGGCAAGACCTTCTGCGCCCATGCACCGGGCGCCGTCGAGCCGCTGGGCAGCGCCCTCAAGTACTTCCGTCAGGAGTTCGAGACCGGCGTGCGGGCAAACCCCGTGGAAACACGCCAGAGCATCGCCGCCTCACAAATTTGAATTTGCTCGAAACGCTGCTCGGACGGAGCCAGGGGCCCTCCTGCCCCGTGGACTCTTCCGTCCCGACCCACGTCGGTCGCTGCCTCGCGCAGCGCCAGCACCGGATTCCATTAGCCACACCCGCTGCGGCGGGTATTGAAGAAAACTGAACCATGGCCACTATCCACGTAGACGGCAAGACGTTCGAAGTCGATGGCGCGGACAACCTGCTCCAGGCCTGCCTGTCCCTCGGACTCGACATTCCCTACTTCTGCTGGCACCCGGCGCTAGGCAGCGTCGGCGCCTGCCGACAATGCGCGGTCAAGCAGTACAACGACGAGAACGACAAACGCGGTCGCCTCGTCATGTCCTGCATGACCCCGGCCACCGACAACACCTGGATCTCCATCGAGGACGAGGAAGCGAAACAGTTTCGCGAGAACGTCGTCGAGTGGCTGATGACCAACCACCCGCACGACTGTCCGGTGTGCGAGGAAGGCGGTCACTGCCACCTGCAGGACATGACGGTGATGACCGGCCACGCCAGGCGCCGTTATCGCTTCACCAAGCGCACCCACCAGAACCAAGAGCTAGGTCCCTTCATCGCCCACGAGATGAACCGCTGCATCGCCTGCTACCGCTGCGTGCGCTACTACCAAGACTATGCCGGCGGCACCGACCTGGGCGTCTACGGCGCCCATGACAACGTCTACTTCGGCCGCGTCGAGGACGGCGTGCTGGAAAGCGAGTTCTCCGGCAACCTCACCGAGGTTTGCCCGACCGGGGTGTTTACCGACAAAACCCATTCCGAGCGCTACAACCGCAAGTGGGACATGCAGTTCGCCCCCAGCATCTGCCATGGCTGCTCGGTCGGCTGCAACATCAGCCCCGGCGAACGCTACGGTGAGTTGCGCCGCATCGAGAACCGCTACAACGGCTCGGTGAACCACTACTTCCTCTGCGACCGCGGCCGTTTCGGCTATGGCTACGTCAACCGCACGGATCGTCCGCGCCAGCCGCTGCAGGGCAACGACAAGCTCGGCATCGACGCCGCCCTCGACCGGGCTATGGCCCTGCTGAAGGACCGCCGCGTGATCGGCATCGGTTCGCCGCGCGCCAGCCTGGAGAGCAACTTCGCCCTGCACGAGCTGGTCGGTCCCGACAACTTCTACAGCGGTGTCGCGGCCGGTGAGCAGGAGCTGCTGCAACTGGCGCTGCGCATCATGCAGGAAAGCCCGCTGCCGGTTCCCTCGCTGCGCGAGATCGAAAGCCACGACGCCGTGTTCGTGCTCGGCGAGGACCTGACCCAGACCGCCGCGCGCATCGCCCTAGCTCTGCGCCAGTCGGTCAAGGTCAAGTCCGAGGAAATGGCCGCCGCTCTGAAGGTCCAGCCCTGGCTGAACGCCGCCGTGCGCAACATTGCCCAGCACGAGTTGAGCCCGTTGTTCATCGCCAGCCTGTCCGCGACCCGCCTGGATGATGTGGCGGCCGAATGCGTGCATGCCGCACCCGACGACCTGGCTCGTCTCGGTTTCGCCGTGGCCCACGCCATCGACGCCGAGGCGCCAGCGGTCGAAGGCCTCGATCCCGAAGCCGCCGCCCTGGCCCAACGCATCGCCGATGCCCTGCTGGCTGCCAAGCGTCCGCTGCTGGTTTCCGGCACCTCGCTTGGCTCCAGGGCCCTCCTGGAAGCCGCAGCGAACATCGCCAAGGCCCTGCACAAGCGGCAGAAGAACGCCGCCATCAGCCTAGTCGTGCCGGAAGCCAATAGCCTGGGTCTGACCCTGTTCGGCGGGGCCTCGCTGGACGCCGCCCTGGAACGGCTCGTCAGCGGCGAGGCCGATGCCGTGGTGATCCTGGAGAACGATCTCTATCGTCGCATCGAGCCGGCCCGGGTGGATGCCGCCCTGGCCGCGGCGAAGGCGGTGATTGTCGCCGATCACCAGCGTACCGCCACCGCGGCGCGGGCCCACCTGCTGCTGCCGGCGGCCAGCTTCGCCGAGGCCGACGGTACCCTGGTCAGTCAGGAAGGCCGCGCCCAGCGCTTCTTCCAGGTCTTCGATCCCAGCTACTACGATGCCGGCAACCTGGTGCGCGAAAGCTGGCGCTGGCTGCACGCCCTGCACAGCGCCTTACAGGGCCGCTCCGTCGACTGGACCCAGCTCGATCACGTCACCGGGGCCTGCGCCGATGCCCGTCCGCAACTGGCCGGCATCCGCGACGCTGCTCCGAATGCCGCGTTCCGTATCAAGGGCCTGAAGCTGGCCCGCGAGCCGCATCGCTACAGCGGCCGCACCGCCATGCGCGCCAACATCAGCGTGCACGAACCGCGCACGCCGCAGGACCAGGACAGCCCCTTCGCCTTCTCCATGGAGGGCTACGCCGGCAGCAACGAGAATCGCCAGCAGATTCCCTTCGCCTGGTCGCCGGGCTGGAACTCCCCGCAGGCCTGGAACAAGTTCCAGGACGAAGTGGGCGGCCACCTGCGCGCCGGCGATCCGGGCATCCGCCTGATCGAGGCCCAGGGTGACCGTCTGGCATGGTTCAGCGAGCCGCCGCGGGCGTTCGACCCACCTCGAGGCCACTGGCAAGTGGTGCCCATCCATCACCTGTTCGGCAGCGAAGAGACCACCGCGCGCGCCGAGCCCATCCAGGAGCGGATCCCGCAGCCCTACGTGGCCCTGGCCAAGGCCGAAGCCGAACGCCTCGGGGTCAACGAAGGCGCCCTGCTCGGCCTGCGCATCGAGGGCGTGGAACTGCGCCTGCCGTTGCGTCTGGACGAAAACCTGAGTACCGGCCTGGTGGCCTTGCCCGACGGCCTGCCGGGTATTCCTGCCGCACTCTTCGGCCGTCTGGCCAGCGATCTGCAGGAGGCTGCGCAATGAGCTGGATCACACCCGAACTCATCGAGATTGTCGTCGCCATCTTCAAGGCCATCGTTATCCTGCTGGTGGTGGTGGTCTGCGGCGCCCTGCTCAGCTTCATCGAGCGCCGTCTGCTCGGCCTCTGGCAGGATCGCTACGGTCCCAACCGGGTCGGCCCGTTCGGCATGTTCCAGCTCGGCGCGGACATGCTGAAGATGTTCTTCAAGGAGGACTGGACGCCACCGTTCGCCGACAGGCTGATCTTCACCCTGGCGCCAATCGTCGCGATGAGCGCCCTGCTGATGGCCTTCGCGGTGGTCCCGGTGACTCCGACCTGGGGCGTGGCCGATCTCAACATCGGCCTGCTGTTCTTCTTCGCCATGGCCGGCCTTGCGGTCTACGCGGTGCTCTTCGCCGGCTGGTCGAGCAACAACAAGTTCGCCCTGCTCGGCAGCCTGCGCGCCTCGGCCCAGACCATCTCCTACGAGGTGTTCATGGCCCTGGCGCTGATGGGCATAGTCGCCCAGACCGGCTCCTTCAACATGCGCGACATCGTCGAATACCAGGCACAGCACACCTGGTTCATCATTCCCCAGTTCCTCGGCTTCTGCACTTTCTTCATCGCCGGCGTCGCGGTGACCCACCGCCACCCCTTCGACCAGCCGGAGGCCGAGCAGGAACTGGCCGATGGCTACCACATCGAATATGCGGGCATGAAATGGGGCATGTTCTTCGTCGGCGAGTACATCGGCATCGTGCTGGTCTCGGCACTGCTGGTGACCCTGTTCTTCGGTGGCTGGCACGGCCCGTTCGGCATCCTGCCGCAACTATCCTTCATCTGGTTCGCCCTGAAGACGGCCTTCTTCATCATGCTGTTCATCCTGCTGCGCGCTTCCCTGCCGCGCCCGCGCTATGACCAAGTGATGGCTTTCAGCTGGAAGTTCTGCCTGCCCCTGACCCTGCTCAACCTGCTGGTGACCGGCGCGTTCGTGCTGGCGGCCCAGTAAGGAGAAGACACGTCATGTTCAAATACATCCGAGAAGTGCTGTACGGCACCTTCACCCAGCTGCGCAGCCTGGTGATGGTGTTCTCCCACGCCTTCCGCAAGCGCGACACCCTGCAGTATCCGGAAGAACCCGTCTACCTGCCTCCGCGCTATCGCGGCCGCATCGTCCTGACCCGCGACCCCGACGGCGAGGAGCGTTGCGTGGCCTGCAACCTCTGCGCGGTGGCCTGCCCGGTCGGCTGCATTTCCCTGCAGAAGGCCGAGAAGGAAGACGGCCGCTGGTATCCGGAATTCTTCCGCATCAACTTCTCGCGCTGCATCTTCTGCGGCCTTTGCGAGGAGGCCTGCCCGACCACAGCGATCCAGCTCACCCCGGACTTCGAGATGTCCGAGTACAAGCGCCAAGAACTGGTCTACGAGAAGCAGGACCTGCTGATCTCCGGCCCCGGCAAGTACCCGGATTACAACTTCTACCGCGTGGCGGGCATGGCGATCACCGGCAAGCCGAAAGGCGCCGCGCAGAACGAAGCCGAGCCGATCAACGTGAAAGGCCTGCTGCCTTAAGGACCCAGGAAAAATGGAATTCGCGTTTTACCTCAGTGCCGGATTCGCCGTGGCGTCCACCCTGCGGGTGATCACCCACACCAACCCCGTGCATGCCCTGCTCTATCTGATCGTTTCCCTGCTGGCGGTAGCCATGTGTTTCTTCAGCCTCGGCGCTCCCTTCGCCGGCGTGCTGGAAATCATCGTCTACGCCGGCGCCATCATGGTGCTCTTCGTCTTCGTGGTGATGATGCTCAACCTCGGCCCGGCCGTCGCCGAACAGGAACGGCAATGGCTGAAACCGGGCATCTGGGCCGGACCGACGCTGCTCTCCGTCCTGCTGCTGGTACAGCTGCTATACGTGCTGTTCGGTACCTCGGACGGCGCCCTGGTCGGCCAGCAGACGGTGGATGCCAAAGCTGTGAGCGCTGCCCTGTACGGCCCCTACCTGCTGGCCGTAGAGCTGGCGTCCATGCTGCTGCTCGCCGCGCTGGTCGCCGCCTATCACCTCGGCCGCCGCGAAGCCAAGGAGTGACCCGATGAATGCAATTCCCATGGAGCACGGTCTGGCGCTGTCCGGCGTGCTGTTCAGCCTCGGCCTGATCGGCCTGATGGTACGGCGCAACATCCTGTTCGTACTGATGAGTCTGGAAATCATGATGAACGCGGCCGCCCTGGCCTTCGTGGTCGCCGGCAGCCGCTGGGCGCAGGCCGATGGGCAGATCATGTTCATTCTGGTGATCACCCTGGCAGCCGCCGAGGCCAGCATCGGCCTGGCGATCCTGCTGCAGTTGCATCGCCGCTTCCATACCCTCGATATCGACGCTGCTAGCGAGATGCGCGGATGAACCTACTATTCCTTACCTGTCTGTTTCCACTGATCGGCTGGCTGCTGCTGGCCTTCTCCCGTGGACGCCTTTCCGAGAACCTGTCCGCGCTGATCGGCGTCGGCTCCGTAGGCCTTTCGGCCCTGACCGCCGCCAACGTCATCTGGCAGTTCCACAGCGCTCCGCCGGAAGGCGGCGTCTTCACCCAGACGCTGTGGCAGTGGATGAGCGTGGACGGCTTCGCGCCGAGCTTCACCCTCTACCTGGACGGCCTTTCGGTCACCATGCTCGGCGTGGTCACCGGCGTGGGCTTCCTGATCCATCTGTTCGCCAGTTGGTACATGCGCGGTGAAGAGGGCTACTCGCGCTTCTTCGCTTATACCAACCTGTTCATCGCCAGCATGCTGTTCCTGGTGCTGGGCGACAACCTGCTATTCCTCTACTTCGGCTGGGAAGGCGTGGGGCTGTGCTCCTACCTGCTGATCGGCTTCTACTACCACGAACGCAAGAACGGCAACGCGGCGCTCAAGGCCTTCATCGTTACCCGCATCGGCGACGTGTTCATGGCCATCGGCCTGTTCATACTGTTCTTCAATCTAGGCACCCTGAATATCCAGGAGCTGGTCGGCCTAGCTGCGCAGAAATACGCAGAAGGCGACAACTGGCTGTGGATCGCCACCCTGATGCTGCTCGGCGGCGCGGTCGGTAAGTCCGCCCAACTGCCGCTGCAGACCTGGCTGGCCGACGCCATGGCCGGCCCGACCCCGGTTTCGGCGCTGATCCACGCGGCGACCATGGTGACCGCCGGCGTCTACCTGATCGCCCGGACCCATGGCCTCTACCTGCTGACCCCGGAGATCCTCGATCTGGTCGGCATCGTCGGCGGCCTGACTCTGCTGCTGGCCGGCTTCGCCGCCTTGGTGCAGACCGACATCAAGCGTGTCCTCGCCTACTCGACCATGAGCCAGATCGGCTACATGTTCCTCGCCCTGGGGGTCGGTGCCTGGGATGCGGCAATCTTCCACCTGATGACCCACGCCTTCTTCAAGGCCTTGCTGTTCCTCGCTTCCGGCTCTGTGATCCTTGCCTGCCATCATGAACAGAACATCTTCAAGATGGGCGGCCTGCGCAAGAAGCTGCCGCTGGCCTACGCCAGCTTCCTGGTCGGCGGCGCGGCGCTGGCCGCCCTGCCGCTGCTGACCGCAGGCTTCTACTCGAAGGACGAAATCCTCTGGGAAGCCTACGCCAACGGTCGCGTCCTGCTGCTTTTCGCCGGTCTGGTCGGTGCCTTCCTAACTTCCCTGTACACTTTCCGGCTGATCTTCATCGCCTTCCATGGCGAAGCCAAGGGCGAGGTGCATGAAGGACACGGCATCGCTCATAACGTGCCGCTCGTGGTGCTGATCGTCCTGTCCACCTTCATCGGCGCCTGGATAGTCCCGCCGCTACACGGCGTGCTGCCGGAAAGCGCCGGCCATGCCGGTGGCGGGGCCAAGCACGTGCTGGAAGTCATTTCCGCCGTCGTCGCGCTGGCCGGTATCGCCTTCGCCGCGCGCCTCTACCTGGGCGACCGGCAACTGCTCGACGGCATCGCCCGGAGCGAGCCGGCGCGCCAACTGATTCCCCTGTGGTACGCCGCC
Source organism: Azorhizophilus paspali (assembly GCF_043587585.2). GTDB lineage: Bacteria > Pseudomonadota > Gammaproteobacteria > Pseudomonadales > Pseudomonadaceae > Azotobacter > Azotobacter paspali. The sequence continues at coordinate 1,897,009 of NZ_CP171449.1, read as the reverse complement.
TGGGGCTTCGACCGGCTTTACGACCGCCTGTTCGTCACTCCCTACCTGCAGCTCTGCCGCCTGCTCGGTCGCGACCCCATCGACCGCGGCATCAGCGTGATTCCGCGCCTGGCGCGCGATAGTCACGGGGTTTTGAGTCGCAGCGAGACCGGCCAGTTGCGCTGGTATGCCGGCTCCATCGTCGGCGGTGCCGTGCTGCTGCTCGGCATCGTGCTGTTGACCTGACATTTTGCGAAAGGAATTGAGCCCGTCATGATTCTGCCCTGGCTGATCCTGATCCCCTTTATCGGCGGCCTGCTATGCTGGCAGGGTGAGCGCTTCGGCACCACCCTGCCACGCTGGATCGCACTGCTGACCATGTCCCTGCTGCTGGTTCTCGGCCTTTGGCTGTGGGCCACCGGGGACTATACCCTGGCCCCCGCACCGGGAGCCGCCCCCCTCTGGACCTCCGAGTTCCGGCTGAGCTGGATCGAGCGTTTCGGTATCGAAGTACACCTGGCCCTCGACGGCCTATCGATACTGATGGTGGTTCTCACCGGCCTGCTCGGCGTGCTTTCGGTCCTCTGCTCCTGGAAGGAAATCCAGCAGAAGGTCGGTTTCTTCCACCTCAACCTGATGTGGATTCTCGGTGGCGTGGTCGGCGTCTTCCTAGCTGTCGACCTGTTCCTGTTCTTCTTCTTCTGGGAAATGATGCTGGTGCCGATGTACTTCCTCATCGCGCTCTGGGGTCATAGCGGCAGTACGGGCAACACCCGTATCAGCGCCGCCACCAAGTTCTTCATCTTCACCCAGGCCAGCGGCCTGGTCATGTTGGTGGCCATCCTCGGCCTGGTGTTCGTCCACTACAGCCAGACCGGCGTATTCACCTTCAACTACGCCGACCTGCTGAAGACCCAGTTGGAGCCGGGCACCGAGTTCCTGCTGATGCTTGGCTTCTTCATTTCTTTCGCGGTGAAGTTCCCGGTGATCCCGGTCCACTCCTGGCTGCCCGATGCCCATGCCCAGGCGCCGACCGCCGGCTCCGTGGATCTCGCCGGCATTTTGCTGAAGACCGCCGCCTACGGCCTGCTGCGCTTCGCCCTGCCGCTGTTTCCCAACGCCTCGGCCGAATTCGCGCCGATCGCCATGGGCCTCGGCGTGTTCGCCATCGTCTACGGCGCCCTGGTGTCCTTCGCGCAGACCGACATCAAGCGCCTGGTGGCCTATTCCAGCGTGTCGCACATGGGCTTCATCCTGATCGCCATCTACTCCGGCAGCCAGATCGCCCTGCAGGGCGCCGTGGTGCAGATGATCGCCCACGGCCTCTCCGCCGCCGCGCTGTTCATCCTCTGCGGCCAGCTCTACGAACGCCTGCACACCCGCGACATGCGCGAGATGGGCGGCATTTGGGGACGCATGCCCTGGCTGCCGGCGGTCAGCCTGTTCTTCGCCGCCGCCGCGCTCGGCCTGCCGGGCACCGGTAACTTCGTCGGCGAATTTTTGGTCCTGATCGGCACCTTCCCGCAGGCGCCTTGGATCACCGTGCTGGCCTCCACCGGCCTGGTGCTCGGCTCGGTCTACTCGCTGATCATGATCCACCGCGCCTACTTCGGCCCGGCCAGGACGGAAGGCGCCCTGCTCGGTCTGAACACCCGCGAACTGAGCATGGTGCTCGGCCTGGCAGGATTGCTGATCCTCCTCGGCGTCTACCCGCAGCCGGTTCTCGACACTTCCGCTGCCAGCATGCAAGGCGTGCAGCAGTGGCTGAGCACCGCCCTCACCCAACTCGTTTCGGCCCGGTAAGTAGAGCCATGCAAATCACGACGCAACAACTCATCGCCCTGCTGCCGCTGCTCATCACCTCCGCCACCATCATGGCGGTGATGCTCGGCATCGCCTGGAAGCGCAACCACTCGTTGACCTTCATCCTTTCGGTGTCCGGTCTCAACCTCGCCCTGCTATCGGTCATTCCGGCGGCCAAGGTCGCGCCGCTGGCGGTCACCCCGCTGCTGCAGATAGACAGCTTCGCCGTGTTCTACACGGCGCTGATCCTGGTCGCCACCCTGGCCTGCGTGACCCTGATCCATGCCTACATGGGCGACAAGAGCGGCACGCCGGGCTATCCCGGCAACCGCGAGGAAATGTACCTGCTGATCCTACTCGCTACGGCCGGGGCGCTGGTGCTGGTCGGGGCCCAGCACCTGGCCGGGCTGTTCATCGGCCTGGAACTGCTTTCGGTACCGGTATACGGCATGGTCGCCTATGCCTTCTTCAACCGGCATTCGCTGGAAGCCGGCATCAAGTACATGGTGCTCTCGGCGGCGGGCTCGGCCTTCCTGCTGTTCGGCATGGCCCTGCTCTACGCCGAATCCGGCAGCCTGAGCTTCGCCAGCCTGGGCAACGCCATGGCGCCGGACGGCGTGCAGGGCAGCCTGATACATGTCGGCATCGGTCTGATGCTGATCGGCCTGGCCTTCAAGCTGTCGCTGGTACCCTTCCACCTGTGGACGCCGGACGTTTACGAAGGCGCGCCGGCACCGGTCTCGGCCTTCCTGGCGACCGCCAGCAAGGTCGCGGTGTTCGCCGTGCTGCTGCGCCTGTACCAGATCTCCCCGGCGACTTCCGGCGGCTGGCTGAATGACCTGCTGAGCCTGATCGCCGTCGCCTCGATCCTGCTCGGCAATCTGCTGGCGCTGCTGCAGAGCAACATCAAGCGCCTGCTCGGCTACTCCTCCATCGCCCATTTCGGCTACCTGCTGGTGGCGCTGATCGCCAGCAAGGGTATGGCCATGGAGGCGATCGGCGTCTACCTGGCGTCCTATGTGCTGACCAGCCTCGGCGCCTTCGGGGTGATCACCCTGATGTCCACACCCTATAGCGGCCGCGACGCCGACGCCCTGTACGAGTACCGCGGCCTGTTCTGGCGCCGTCCGTACCTGACCGCCGTACTCACCACCATGATGCTGTCGCTGGCCGGCATCCCGCTGACGGCCGGCTTCATCGGCAAGTTCTACGTGATCGCCACGGGCGTCGAGTCTGGGCTCTGGTGGCTGCTCGCGGCGCTGGTCATCGGTAGCGCCATCGGCGTCTACTACTACCTGCGAGTAACGGTAACCCTGTACTTGGTCGAGCCGAAGCTGCAGCGTCGCGACGCTCCGCTCCGCTGGAACCTGGGCAGCGGCGGCATCATGCTGCTGCTCATCGCCCTGCTGGCCTTCGGCCTCGGCGTCTACCCGCAACCCCTGCTGGAGCTGGTGCAGCAGAGCGGCCTGCTGGTCGGCTGAAGCCGGATCACCGACATGGCGGAGCGATTGCGCTCCGCCATGTCGGCACACTTCAGCGAAACTCCTTCCCCCCTCCCGTTCACGCGTCCCTGCGCGCCGGCAATTCGATCGTTACCCGCAACCCTCCCAGCGGCGAGTCCTGCAGCGTCAGCCTGCCCTGCCAGGCTTCAAGGATATCGCGCACTATGGCCAGGCCCAGTCCATGCCCGGCGACCTGCTCGTCCAGGCGGATGCCGCGATTCATGGCCTCGGCGCGAAACTCGGCGGCCATTCCCGGACCATCGTCGTCGACCAAGATCAGCCAGCCGCCCGGCACACTGGCGATTTCCAGCTTCACCTGCATCCGTGCCCACTTGCAGGCGTTGTCCAGCAGGTTGCCGAGCAGCTCCAGCATGTCTTCCCGGTCCCACGGCAGGCGCACCCCTGGCGGCGCCCGCCAATCGATCGCTAGCCCCCGGTTGTGGACCATCGCTAGGGTGGCGAACAATCCGGGCAGTTCCGCCGCGCAATCGAAGTGACTGGCCGGCAAGGCCTCGCCGGCCAGCCGCGCACGCCCCAATTCCCGGGCCAGGCGCTGCTCGATCTGCGCCAGTTGCTCCTGCAGCGACGCCAGCAGTTCCGGGCAGGCAGCCAGTTCGTCCCGTGCGGCCAGACTAGTCAGCACGGCCAGCGGCGTCTTCAGGGCGTGACCGAGATTGCCGACCGCATGCCGCGACCGCTGCAGCGTGTTCTCGGTCTGGCGCAGCAGATGGTTGATCTGCGCCACCAATGGCTCCAGCTCGACGGGAACCCCAGTATCCAGTTGCTGGCGAAACCCCTGCTGCAACTGCTCGACCTGGCGGCGCACTTCTTCGAGCGGTTTCAAGGCCCGGCGCACCGTGAGTCGCTGCAGCAGCACCACCAGAACCAGCACACCCAGCCCCAGCAGGCAACCGAGCCCCTGCACGCGCCGATAGGCCTGCAGGATCGGCGTATAGTCGGAAGCCACGCTGATCGAGATGTCCTGACCGAAACGCCGGTAGTCGGCACGGTAGAGAAGCAGACGCTGCCCGTTCGGACCGTCGACCAGTCCGTCCTGCAGGCCCGTGTCGGGCGAAACCGTCAGGGCATGGTCCCAGAGGGAGCGCGAACGCCAGATCTCGTCAGCCAAGTCGATACGGAAATAATGGCCGGAATAGGGGCGCTGGTAGACGCCCGGCAGGCGCGGCTCATCCAGTTGGATGCCCTGCTGTCCGCGGACCAGACCGGTCAGCAGGGCTTCCGCCTGCTCGCGCAGATCGTCTTGCAGGTAGCGGCGCAGCCCCGCATCGAGCATCCAGAGCGTGCTTTGCGCCAGCAGAAGCCCGGCGCCCAGCAGGACACCGATCAGGCCCAGCCCCAGCCGGCGCTGGATCGATCTCAATGCACACCGGCGAAGCGGTAGCCCTGGCCGCGGCGGGTTTCGATCACTGTCCGGCCGAGCTTGCCGCGCAGGCGGTTGATGTGCACCTCGATGACGTTGGAGTCGCGCTCGGTTTCGCCGTCGTAGAGATGCTCGGCGAGTTGCCCCTTGGAGAGCAACTGGCCCGCGTGCAGCATCAGGTAGCGCAGCAAGCGGAACTCGGCGGCGGTGAGCTCGATATCCTCCGTACCGCAGCGAACCATCTGACGGGCTTCATCGAGCTGTAGTCCCCCCGCCTCCAGTTGCGGTTGGTTGGCCAGCCCGTGGGCCCGGCGCAGCAGCGCCTGGATACGCAGTTGCAGTTCCTCGGGATGGAAGGGCTTGCACAGATAGTCGTCGGCTCCCGCCTTCAGCCCCTCGATGCGTTCCGCCCAGGAAGCGCGAGCGGTGAGCACCAGTACCGGTGTGGCCAGCCCCCGGGCGCGCCACTCGCGCAGCACCTCCAGTCCCGGCTTGCCGGGCAGTCCCAGATCGAGAATCATCAGATCGTAAGGCTCGCAGGTCCCCTGGCGGGCGGCATCGCGCCCATCGGCTAGCCAGTCGACGGCATAGCCCTGGCGCTGCAGGCTGGCCACCAGCTCATCGGCCAAGCTGACCGAGTCTTCCACCAACAGCAGACGCATCAGTCGTCTTCCTCGTCCTTCAGGATGCGGCCGTCGCGGGCATCCAGTTCCAACTCGCGCACCACCCCGCCGGTCGTGAGCAGTTCCACTTCATAAACGTAGGCGCCGTGCTCTTCCTCCAGTTCGGCCTCCAGCAGACTGGCGCCCGGGTAACGGTCCAGGGCACTGCGGACCAGTTGCTCGAGCGGCAGGATGACGCCCTCCTGACGCAGACGCAGGGCCTGGTCCTGATCCAGGTCCCGTGCATCCGCGCTCAACAGGCAGAAAGCGGCGAGCAGAGCTGCCCCCCAAGCTCCGAAGCGGGCACGCGCGCGCATCATTGGCCGAAGGCGCATCCTGCAGAGGGGACGATGAAAGCAAGCATGGAAGAATCCCTCGAAAAACGTGGTGGATAGAGAAGCCGACAAGAGCCGCCGTCCCCCTTAGCCCCTCTTCGACCAGTCTGGGGCCAGTGCCTTAATACGGGCTGAACGGCGACTTCCGGTCGTTCCTGGTGGAACCATAAGCCGGCTCAGGGGTTAAAATCCACCCCGCGCGCCTGCGGGACGCGCCCGAAGCGGGAAGCGTCCAACTCACCCATCAAGGCACTGTTCAGTGGAATTATTCAAAGAATTCGTATTCGAAGCGGCTCACCGCCTCCCCCGGGTTCCGGCCGGACACAAGTGTGGCCGGCTGCACGGCCACTCCTTCCGCGTGGCCATCTATATCGAGGGCGAAATCGATCCCCACACCGGCTGGATTCGCGACTTTTCCGAGATCAAGGAGATCTTCAAGCCGATCTACGAACGGCTGGACCACCACTACCTGAACGAGATCGAAGGTCTGGAGAACCCGACCAGCGAGATTCTCGCCAAATGGATCTGGCGACAGCTCAAACCTCTGCTGCCCGAGCTTTCCCGGGTGCGCATCCACGAAACCTGCACCAGCGGCTGCGAGTACCGCGGCGACTGATCAGCCGCCGCTTTGCAGGCGGCGGTACTGTTCGAGCACCTTCGGCACGTAGCGCCGGGTTTCGGCGAAGGGCGGGATGGCGCCGCCGCTGCCGATGACCGCCCTGGGACCGGCGTTGTAGGCGGCCACGGCCAAGTCGAGATCCTAATCGAACATATCAGCAGGCGTTTCAGGTAGCGGGCGCCGCCGCGGATATTGGCGGTCGGGTCCCAGACATCGACCACCCCCAGTTCGCGGGCGGTATCCGGTATCAACTGCATCAGACCGGCTGCCCCCTTCGGCGAAACGGCACGCGGATCGTAGTCGGACTCGTCGCGGATCACCGCACGCAACAGTGCTTCGGACAAGCCGAGCTCGGCCGTCGCGGCGGCCACCAGCGCGGTATGGGGCAGCGCAGCGGCCAGCGTTCGCGCTTCGACACGGCGGCCGCGGACACGAGCGGCGGCTCGCGACGCAGGCGCACGCTCCTGCGCTCCCGGCGATGGACATTGGTGAGGACGATGCTGCCGTCCGCCGCCACCTCCCTGTAGATATCGCCATATGCCGGCATCGCCGACGCCAGCACGGCGCTCATGCCGAACATGTCCCGCTCGCTGGAAGAGAACCGCCTGGCGACACCGGTTTCCCTGCGTATGCTGCGTGCCGGCGAACAGGCCGGCAACCTCGGCGTCATGATGGAGCGCACCGCGGACTTCTACGACGAAAAGACCGGACGCTGGATCGACTGGTTCGTGCGGCTGTTCGAGCTGCTGCTGATGACCTTCATCGACCTGATCATCGGGGCTGAGCGTGGTCCTGATGTACATGCCGATCTTCAAACTGGCATCGAGCATCCAGTAGTTTTGCGACGAGCGGACGGGATGTCACAAGGGGCTTTTGGAGAACTCGTGTAGCGCAGGCAGGAACTCCGAGGCCGGCAACGGCTTGCAGAACAGGAAGCCCTGCCCCGAATCGCAGCCCAGCGCCTCTAGCAACTGACGCTGTTCCTCGTCCTCGATGCCCTCGGCGATGGTCTGCATGTCCAGATCCTTGGCCAGGTCAATGATGGCCTGGACGATGCTCCGGTCGCTACCGGCGGACGAAATGGCCTGGATAAAGGAACGATCGATTTTCAGCTTGTGCACCCGCAGCTTTTTCAGATAGCTGAGCGACGAATAGCCGGTGCCGAAGTCGTCGATGGAAAGCTTCACGCCCCGGGAGCGCAGGCTGCGCACGATGTCGACAACCTGCTCGGGATCGTCCATCGCCACGCTTTCGGTCAGCTCCAGTTCGAGCGCCCATGGCGGCAACTGGCTTTCGGCGAGCGCCGTGTCGATCTTTTCCAGCAGAGCCGTATCGCGGAACTGCGCCATGGAGATGTTGACCGCGATGCTCATGTCCCTAGGCAAACCCGCATCCAGCCAATGCCTCATCTGCTGCGTGGCCCTGCGCAGGACAAAATCGCCTATCTTGATGATCTGACCGGTGATCTCGGCGATGGGGATGAACTCGGCGGGACTGATGAACCCCAATTCGGGATGGCGCCACCTTACCAGAGCCTCGGCGCCTTCCAGCTTTTTTCCCGTTATGTCGAACTGCGGCTGGTAATAGATATCCAGTTGCCCGCATTGAAGCGCTTCGCGCAACGCCCCCTCCAGCAACAGGGATCTGGCCGCGCACGCCTGCATTTCCTCCGAGAAGAACGCATAGTGGCTGCGGCGCTCCTGCTTGGCCCAATACATGGCGATATCGGCATGGCTGGACAGGGTTTCGAGATCCCGCCCATCCTGGGGAAATATGCAGATTCCCATCGACGCGGAAACGTGCAGCGTATATTGCCCTAATTGAATAGGTACTTCGACGGATCTCTTGATGCATTCGGTCATTTGTTCGGCCGTGCGCACGTCCGCCTCGGGAAGCAGTAACATGAACTCGTCGCCACCCTGGCGGGACATCATATCCCCTGGGCGCAGGACCTTTTCCAGGCGTGCGGCGAGTTCGACCAGCAGGGCATCGCCGACTTTATGGCCCAGCGAATCGTTGACGTTCTTGAAGTTGTCGAGGTCCATGAAGATCAGCGCCAGGGACTGCCGTTGCTTCTCGCAGCGCGTGGCCTCGACCTCGAAGCAGGCATTGAACAGCGTGCGGTTCGGAAGCCCGGTGAGCGCATCGAAGTGCGCCATCTGCTCGATCTTGGACTGATTCCTGGCTTGTTCCGTCACGTCCCGGATCAGGATGACGAAATGACTGCTCGTATCGGACCGCTGCGCGAGCAACGAAGCCGAAACATCGAAAACCACCTCCTCCGCGCCCTTGCCGGTTCGGAACCGGAGCCCCGCGCTCTGCCCCTCGCTTTTTGCCGCCCGCATCGCCCCGGTCAGACAGTCCATGGCCTGGGAGGGAAGCCGATCCTGGAGATAATCCCCAGCCCTCGGCTCCTTCTCCCCGAACAGCTTTCCGTCCGCCGGAACGTGGGCACTGAGGAGCAGGCCATCAAGGCGAGCCTCGAGAATGATATCCGGCAACGCCCCCATGAGAACTTCGACATGCTGCCTCGAATCCTCCAGAAACTTGTAAGGGGCAAGAATGGACTCGACAAAGATGGCCCTGTACAAGATCAGATAAGCAATTATCTTGTAGATATGACCGGAGATATTGTAAGCATCCGTGACATTGCTATATATCGTGAAAAAGAACGCCCCCATCATCATGACCAGCACGGAACAGATCAGCAAGCCTTTATCGAGCCCCATGTCCCTGCGTCTTCGCACTGACAACAAGACTATGCTGGCAGCATGAATGGCGATGATGGAGAACTCGACTTCCCGCTTAAACTCCGTCAGGCCGACGCCCTCCTGATAAGTCCTCGGCAGTATCTCTGGAAATAGAAGCAGGAGCAGATGAATCGATACGATGGCGCACAGGGTGACAAGAAGGACTCTCCATCTGTCCGGGCCAATCGCGGCGGAGCGGCCGGAAACTTCCAGCCGCCAGGGCAGGCAGGCGATGAGCAAGATGCCCAGCGCCGTCAGACAACGTGCCAGCAGGTAGAAACCGATCGCCTTCTCCGGGGAGTTCGGACCGAGAAAATCGGGCATCCCCAAGTAGGACAACATGTGCGAAAAGTCGGAAATCGCCACACCCAGAAAGGTGCAGGAGACAATCAGGATGACGCGGTTCCCATGCATCCTGAAAGTGTGCCAGCCAACGGCGAAGATCAGCACGCTCACCACGATGGAAACGGTTTCCACCACCTGGTGCAGCGTCAGAAAATACTTTACCGGCGACAGCAAACCGCCGAATAGAAAAATCAGAACCCAGACAGCCAGCAGTAGCGACATTCCTAACCAGCGCTTGCCCAAAGCATTGTTTTTCTTGTTTTTCCGCATATCAGGCACCACCACTCAAGACAGGCTGCAGCCGAATGAAATCGCGCCATGTCATCGTGTACAAAATGCTTTCGCTTCTTGTTTTCTCAAACTTGCTGGCAATGGCTGCACGTTCGCGAATGCGATTTCCAGCCATGCCGGCATGTCGGGGTTGCCTGGATTCGAACGCGCATGGCATGGACAACGTCCGCACTCCTGATTTCAGGATCGGTCCGCCTCAACCGTGACTGCAAAAACGACTGCCGTCAGCCAAGGAGCAGGACAGCTTCGCTACGGGAAGCCGCGCCAGCCCTTGAGTCGTCTCCCGGGAAAAGAGGTCATCCGAATGCATTGCCAAGCAGACATCGGCATCCGGCAGCATGCGGAGCGAAGCGGCGGACCTGGACGCAGGCGTATCGGTCAGTGACGAGGGAGGCTCTACTGTAGCCATCTCGGCTCGACGCGAGCGGGTCAAACAAGCCCTCCATGGATGGCCTGTTTAGTCGATTGGACGGCTCAAGACCGGGGAAATGGAGCCGATATGGACTCCCAGCCACAGCCGACCATACCTCGAAGTCCGGGCGACGGCTCACCGGAGGCCCGGCGCTGTCGCCACGCCCGAAAGGTCTTTCGCGAAAGACGAGTGAAGAACATCGAGCCGGCGCCCGAGCGCCGCGACGAGCGACGAGCGCCGAGTCGCCCGCTATGCGCGGCTCGGATGCGGCAATCGCTCGAGGCGCCCTTGCATGGCGGGTCGGCCATTGAGCCAGGGAGCCAGCAGACGAGTGACGAGCGGGATGAACAGGAAGACCATCAGTGGCGTCATCATTAGGGTGCTGAGCAATATCCGCGGGAAGAGCGGCAAGGTACCCAGGGTATCGCCGAACAGCCACTGGAATACCAGGGAAACCGGGAAGAACGCCAGCCAGATGGCCATGGCCTGCTTCCAGCGTGGCGGCCCGTTGCCCACGGCATCCTGAAACCAGCTTCCCAGCCCGGTAGCGCGGTGCTCGTGGGGCGCCTCGAAAAGACCCTGGCCACGGGCCAGCCAGGCGTGCCGCGAAGCGGAATGTTCCCAGGCGGCCAGAGTGGATTGGTCGCGAAAGCGGAAGACGATCTGGTATTCATCGTCGCCGGGCGGCGGCGCCAATACGCCGGACCCAAGAAAGCCATCGAAGCCGGCGGCCAGACGGCGGCCATCCTCGAGCCAAACGCTGAAAGCCCGGTAGCGACCGCGAGCCACACGGCGCGCGACCATGAGGGTGACAGGGGCATTAGACATCCTGTATCTCCTTTTTGAGTATCCGGCTACCCGGGTAGGGCCTGCCGAAGAAACGGCGGATCTGGGTAAAACCCACCGAAAGGCAGGCCCAAACTAACCCATCCGGCGGCGAACAACCAACCCCCGGATACTCGAAGAGGCAGGGCTGCGCGATGGCTCATGCCGGATACGGCCTTACCGACAGGCTTCCTGGCCACCCCCGCGGACGCTGGCAATACTTCGAAGCAGAAAGAGCATGCAACGGAGGCCGGCTATGTGCGGCAGATTCGTTCAATACCGGACGGCGATCGATTACCTGCAGGCGCTACGCAGTGAAACACCCTTGGCGTCCGGCATCGACCCCGCGCCGATCGCCCGTTACAACGTGGCCCCGCACACACGGGTGCTGCTGATCCACGCGGACGCCGACGGGCTGCGCATGGAACTCGTTCCCTGGGGATACGCGCCAGCCTGGGCCCAGGGGCCGCGAGCACGAACGCCGGCGATCAACGCCCGAGTGGAAACGCTGGCGAGCAGCCGCTTCTGGCGGGAGGCCTGGAAGTCCGGGCGCGCCTTGGTACCGGCCGACGGCTGGTACGAATGGCGACCGGATGCGGCCGGCAAGGGGCGAAAACAGCCCTTCTTCCTTCACCTGAAGAACGGCGAACCGCTGTTCTTCCCGGCCATCGGCCACTTTGCGCGCGAGGGTACCGCACTGCGCGAAGAGGATGGCTTCGCCCTGATCACCCGGCCCAGCGAGGGGCGGATGGGCGAGATCCACGACCGCCAGCCGCTGGTCCTGGGAGCGGATATGGCCCGCGCCTGGATCGACCCGCGACGGACACCGGCCCAGGCAGAGGAGATCGCCCTTCACCGGGGCATGCCGTCGGCGGCGTTCGAGTGGTATCCGGTTGGATTGGCCGTGGGGAATGTGCGCGAGGAAGGAAACGAACTGATCCGGCCGCAGGGAGCGATCGAGACGGAATGAGCCGGCAGGACACCGTTTCCGCGCCGCGACCACCGCAAGGAGTTTTTCTCGGGGCCGTTCAGGCCGCACGGGATCGGCTCGCCTACACTCTTCGAGCGTCGTATCCTTGGCGTCCCGGCCATGCACCATCCGTCCTTGCCCCATGGGCCGCCGACCCGACGAACCCGACTGCAGGCAGCTCCAGGCCTAACGATGCCGTCCCGGCATGCTCCGCCGCTCTGCCGCACGAACCTGGCCATGCCGAGGGCTTGCCACTTCTACGCCTCGCCTCGTCAGAAGTGGCCTGCCAGCAATAGGCCGGCGGGGCCGGAGCAACACATTTCCATCTGGTTACCAAGGATCTTCATGAATAATTTCTGGATTAGCGCCGCAGCGATCACCGCTCTCGCCGTCGTGGCAGTGGCGATCCATCTCGCCCTGAGGCCTCGCCGTTTCAAACCCAAAGGCGATGCCTACTGGAAAGCGAAAGCCAAAGCCATCCAGAAGCGACATACGGGGCAAGTCATCACCAGTAGTACGCCCCTGGCCAAGGATCGGTCGAGATCCAGGACGTCCAGCGAGCGGTGACGCAAGAGGATTCGGTTTACGGCAGCCGGCGCGAAATATTGTTGGCCATCAGTTGATAATAATTATCACTTGCATATAATAGGGCCACCGTCGGCAGATCGGCATGCAGGTGGCGTCAGCCGGCCATTGCCAAGAGATGGCCATACCGGGGTTCACGGTACCCGGCAAGGCGCGCAGCCTGTTCGAGTAATCTGCAAGTCCAGGGGTTCATCAGCCCTATCCTACTGGTAGGCATGCCAGCGGCAATACAATGCCCGACTAGCCGGCGTAACCGGCCATTCCTTCTCCTCCCAGCCGCCAGTGGATGGCTACCCAGAAAGCACCGGGGTCGATCCCGTTTCGAGCGACTGTACCTATTTCCACCAGCACATGGCGCAAACGCTCACTCGGGCGTCGAGCGACACCGCCAAGGCACGGGAACGCGCCATGCGGACCGCCGGGATCTGCGCCGCCTTCGTCGATGCAGCCTAGGAGGAAAGACAAGGCACGATCGGTAAACGCGCCAGACCGGCAATGTCCCGCTGAATGACCGAGCCCTGCATGCCCCGGACGAAGCTGGTAAGATCGCTGCCCAGAAGAAAGGCGGTGTCTCCAACCTACAAGGATTCGCCCGACGTTTTTCCACCTGTGTGCGATGCCGACTCCATCCAAGGAATCGAGCATCACCGACAAGCACTTCAAACAGGCCTTGCGCGCTTTCGGCATTCGGGATCGGCCGCAACTGCCCGTCATACCTACGCGACCATGGGCCTGATGGCTAGCATGAGTCCGCTTTATAACCAGCAGTTAGGCAACAACGTCCAAATGCTGTTCTCCAATACGCCCGCTGATCAAGTCAAGCTCCGACTGGAGTGAGATCGCAAAGCTCGAAATTGGTACAAATCGCTATCAGCGTGATTCAGTGGCTTGTAAATTATTGATAGGAAAGCCCTTTGATCTCCACAGCAAACATCACCATGCAGTTCGGCGCCAAGCCGCTGTTCGAGAACGTCTCCGTCAAGTTCAACAACGGTAACCGCTATGGCCTGATCGGCGCCAACGGCTGCGGCAAGTCCACTTTCATGAAAATCCTCGGCGGCGATCTAGAGCCCTCCGCCGGCCAGGTGATGCTCGAGCCTAACGTGCGCCTCGGCAAGCTGCGCCAGGATCAGTTCGCCTACGAAGATTTTTCCGTGATCGATACCGTGATCATGGGCCATGAGCAACTGTGGAACGTGAAGGCCGAACGCGACCGCATCTACGCGCTGCCGGAGATGAGCGAAGAGGACGGCATGAAGGTCGCCGATCTCGAGGTGCAGTTCGCCGAGCTGGACGGCTATACCGCCGAGTCCCGCGCCGGCGAGCTGCTGCTCGGGGTGGGCATTGCGCTGGAGCAGCACTTCGGCCCGATGAGCGCCGTGGCGCCCGGCTGGAAACTGCGCGTGTTGCTGGCCCAGGCGCTGTTCTCCGACCCGGACGTGCTGCTGCTCGACGAGCCGACCAACCACCTCGACATCAACACCATCCGCTGGCTGGAAAGCGTGCTCACCGCGCGCAACTCCACCATGATCATCATCTCCCACGACCGTCACTTCCTGAACAGCGTCTGCACCCATATGGCCGACCTGGACTACGGCGAGTTGCGCCTATTTCCCGGCAACTACGACGAGTACATGACCGCGGCAACCCAGGCCCGCGAGCGCCTGCTCGCCGACAACGCCAAGAAGAAGGCACAGATCGCCGAACTGCAGACCTTCGTCAGCCGCTTCTCGGCCAACGCCTCCAAGGCCAAGCAGGCCACCAGCCGCGCCCGGCAGATCGACAAGATCCAGTTGGAAGAGGTCAAGCCGTCGAGCCGGGTCAGCCCCTTCATTCGCTTCGAGCAGAACAAGAAGCTGCACCGCCAGGCGCTGACCCTGGAGAAGGTCGGCCAGGGCTTCGACGGCATGACGCTGTTCAAAGACCTGTCGCTGCAAGTCGAAGCCGGCGAGCGGGTCGCCATCATCGGCCCCAACGGTATCGGCAAGACCACCCTGCTGCGCACAATGGTCGGCGAGATGCCGCCGCAGTGCGGCGAGGTGAGGTGGGCCGAGAGCGCCGAGATCGGCTACTTCGCCCAGGACCACGCCGACGACTTCGAGCAGGATCTGACCCTGTTCGACTGGATGGCCCAGTGGACCCAAGGCGGCGAGCAACTGGTGCGCGGCACCCTCGGGCGCATGCTGTTCTCCAACGACGAGATCAGGAAATCGGTGAAAGTGATTTCCGGCGGCGAACAGGGGCGCATGTTGTTCGGCAAGCTGATCCTCGCCAAACCCAACGTGCTGGTGATGGACGAGCCGACCAACCACCTCGACATGGAGTCCATCGAAGCGCTCAACCTGGCTCTGGAGAACTACCCCGGCACACTGATCTTCGTCAGCCACGACCGCGAGTTCGTCAGCTCGCTGGCTACCCGCATCATCGAACTCTCCGCCAGCGGCGTGACCGACTTCAGCGGCAGCTACGACGACTACCTGCGCAGCCAGGGCGTAGCGGTCTGAGAGCACAGGGCACAGGCGCCGCGGCGTGCGGAGCTTGTGCCCCGCGTCGCGCCATGAAGGCTCAGCCCTGCGCCGTGCTCCAGTCGACCACGCCGAGCTGCCAGGTTAAAAGGATCAGCAAACCGAAACCGATGCGATACCAGGCGAACAGCGCATAGCTGTGGCTGGCGATGAACTTGAGCAGCCCGCGCACGGCGAGCATGGCGAAGATGAAGGAAACGACGAAGCCCAGGGCGAAAATCGGCAGGTCGCCGCCGTTTTCGAAGAGTGCGCGATGCTTATAGCCGGAATAGGCAGCGGCGCCGACCATGGTCGGCATGGCGAGGAAGAAGGAGAACTCCGTCGCCGCCTTGCGCGACAGACCGAACAGCAGGCCGCCGATGATGGTCGAACCCGAGCGCGAAGTGCCGGGAATCATCGCCAAGCATTGGGCGAAGCCGATCTTGAGGGCGTGCCTCCAGTTCATTTCGTCCACCGCGTGCACCTCGATAATGTGTTGGCGCCTCTCGGCCCAGAGCATGACCAGACCGCCGACAACCAATGCGCTGGCCACCGTGATCGGATTGAACAACCAGTATTCGATCAAATCGGCGAACGCCACGCCGAGGACCACCGCCGGCAGGAAGGCGATCAGCAAGTTGACGGTGAAGCGCTGCGCTTGGGGTTCGCGCGGCAGGCCGAGGATCACGCCGAACACCTTTTCGCGGAACTCCCAGACCACGGCCAGGATCGCCCCGAGCTGGATGATGATGTTGAACGCCTTGGCCCTGTCGCCGCCGAAACCGATCAGATCGGCGATGATGATCTGGTGTCCGGTACTGGATATCGGTAAAAACTCCGTCAGCCCCTCGACAACCCCCAAGATGAACGCCTGCGCAGCGAGCCAAAGCTCCATCGATTCCCCATCCGAACTACAAAAATGACCCGGCGGCCCGCAACCCCGCCGAGAGGAGCGGACACAGCCGACGAAGTCGCACGCACGCGGGGAACGAAAACACGACTCCCACCCTCGGCATGCCGGCCGGCATGCTAGCAGAGAGGAAAGGGCGCCGCCGCAAACTTCATGTATGAAGTCCGACCAAGGAAGACGAATCGATACCGGAGAACATGCCCCTCGAGTGGGCGCTGGCACAGATCATCAGCGACAGGAAGAAGCTCGGCGACATATTTCTGCTCATATTGATCAAGGGAGATCTGCGCGAATCCGGCCAGCGACTGCCCTGTCTCCACCGTCTGCGGATCGACAAGCCCAGCCACTGGTCCAGTTTCGAGCGACACGGTATTTGGAACGTTATTACCCGCAAACTTCTGCTGATTTATCGCCAGGTGGACACGCCGGGCTAACATTTGTCGGAAAAATCTGTATCAAACTAGAGACACCGACCTATACTTCGTCTCATATGAGATTCAAGGCGACGGAAGGAATCCGTTGGCCCGGGCAGGTTTCAGACAAGTGTCACGTTCGCGCGACAGCACCGTGCCTGAAAAAGTGAAAGACCGATGGCCGCGCCAGACGGCCTTAATCATGGTACTCAAAGAGGGATCGCCCCATGACCAATTCGCTCCGTTTCAACGAAGCCCTGCTGATCGCCAACCGCGCTTTCAAACCCTTGCAGTGCATCGCCTGGACTCAGGAAATCAACAGTGAACTGAACTTGACCGTCGTGGACCGCACCAGTACGCGGACACTGGGGCACAAGCGCATTCCCTGCTCGACCTACTCGGACCCGAAGAAACTCGCCAGCGTCATTCAGCAAACCCGCCAAGAGCTAACCCTTCAGGGCTTCGCTCTTGCTCCTTGGAACATGCCGGACTGATCCAATCCGAACAGATGAAGCCTTGCCCCGGCAAGGCTTCTTTTGCAAAAAATAAAGGCAAAAAACAAGCCAAAGTCGCCGGATCGCGGCGAAACGGCAGGTGAACGAAAGGCGGCCATGGCCGCCTTCTTTCTTCGCTCCCGCCCTGTCGCAGTATCGATCAGTAGTAAGCGTTTTCCCGATTGCTGTGATCGGTGGCGTCGCGCACGCCCTTGAGGTCGGGGATGCGCTCGAGCAGGGTCTTCTCCACGCCGTCCTTCAACGTCGTGTCGACCATGCCGCACCCCTGGCAGCCGCCACCGAAACGCAGCACGGCGACTCCCTCCTCGACGATGTCCACCAGACTCACCTGGCCACCATGGCTGGCCAGACCCGGATTGATCTCGGTCTGCAGGTAGTAGTTGATCCGTTCGCCCAGCGGACTGTTCTCGTCGATCATCGGAACCTTGGCGTTCGGTGCCTTGATGGTCAGTTGTCCGCCCATGCGATCGCTGGCGTAGTCGACGATGGCGTCCTTGAGAAAGGGTTCGCTGACGGCATCGATCCACAGGGTAAAGCTCTTCAGCGCTTGGGCGATGTCATCCGGATGCCGCTCGTGCGGCTTGCAGTAGGCGAGACAGGTCTCGGCGGCGGGCGTGCCGGGCTGGGTGATGAAGATACGGATACCGATGTCGGTGCCGTTCTGCTTGGCCAGTAATTCGGCCAGATAGTCGTGTGCGGCGTCGGTTATGGTGATGGCGCTCATGGCAGCTCCTCGCGAATATGCTCCCGAGTGTACGCCAAGCCCCCTTGGGGATAAAGTCCTAGTGTGCTTGTCGGAATAATCCCGAAGTCCCGCGACAGACACACCGAGTCACAGGTTTTGGTAGCGGTTCATGTCCAGCACCCCGGCCTCCAGCGGTTCGGTTTCCCGCATCCAGGCCGAAAGATCGTTGAAATAACGCCAGAACTCCGGATGGCTGCGGCGCACGCCCCAGCGCTCGACGACGGCCGAGAAGCTCGCCCCTGCCCTCGCCTGCTCCAGCGCCACGACGAAATCCGGCACTTCCTCGGCACGGACGTTGAAGAGGAAGTTGGGGTAGCTGCTCAGTACGCCCGGATAGAGCGTCAAAGTATCCAGCGTCGGCTGGTAGCGCAGATGCTCGCCGAAAATGAATGCCACGTTGCTGTGGGCACGGTTGCGCAGCAGGCTGTAGATCTCCCGTTTTCCTTGGCCGTATTCGACGCGCAGCAGGCTGGCCTCCGGCAGGGCGAGCACCACCGGTAAGCCGGCCGCGGGCCGGCTGACCAGACGACTGAGGACCTGTTCGGCGTACTGCAACTCCCGCGCCACGCCAGGCCGATGGCAATACGCCGAGCGGCAGCGGTTGAACGGATCGGGACAGGCATTGATCGCCGCGTGCCGCTCCAGCAGGCGTCCGGCAAAAGCGCGGATCGGTTCGCGTTGCGGCAGATCCAGTGCCGAGGGCGTCTCGCTGTCGATCTCGGTATAGGCGAGCCAGAGCTTGAGCTGGCCACTGTTCTCGTACCAACTGTCGAGGATCGCCTGGCGCGTGCCGGACGGCAGCAGGCGCAGGAAGTTCTGCTCGGCGCCGTTGCGGATCAGGTCGAAGTACAGGCGCGTCTGCAATTGATGGGAAACATTGCCGAATACATCGAAATTCACCACCAACTGGTAGTAGGTGCGTTCGAACAGCGGGAAATCCAGCAGCCACAAGGTCTGCGGCACAGCTCCGACCAGTCCCTTGTGTACCGAGGCGCTGTCGTACTGGCGGAAGATGGTCAGCAAGGCGTTGTCGTTGCCGCTCCACAAATCCGACCATGCGGCCGGATGCTCGGTGTAAGCCTGGCGGCGCAGGCTCTCGTAGCGCTTGAGGCGATCCATGTAGGCGCTCCAGAGACTCCAAAGGCCGGAGATATCGTCGATCTGGCCGGGCAGCACGAGCAGCGGCGTCGTCGCCTCGCGGTACCGCGCATCGGTGAGATAGAGATCCCGCTCGGGAGCCTGGAACAGCGTCCAGAAGTGATCGCGGATCACGTCCGTGGCGATCTGCCCGCGGCATACCGGGCCACGGATGAAGGTACGCACGAAGTATTCGGCATTGTCCAGCATGAAGCGGTAGCGCGCCTGTGCCGGAATCGCCGCGAAGGTCTCGAACGGATTGGCGCGGTGCTGGGTACCGTGACCGGGCAGTTCCGCCACCTGCCAGTCGCCAGAGAAGAACAGCTCGCGCACCCGGGCGAGCTTGCGCGGGCTGAGCGGATAAGTGATGTGCGTCTTGTGCACGATCACGTCGGCAACCGGTCGCAGCCGGTAATGGAAATCGCCGCCGGGGTCGTCGTTGGGGCGCCGCGTGGCGATCGGCTCGACCGGCTGGCCGGAAGGCGTGCGCGAACGCACCAGTTGGAAGAAGTGCCCCGGCGCACCACCCTCGAAATGCAGGTGGGCGAGGAACAGGTGCTCGTACAGCCAGCGGGCGACCAGTCGGGAACGCGGATCACGCGCGTTCAGCAACCGTTCCCAGGTGGCGATCTGCACCACCTCGGCCGGCGACGGTTCGAGCGACACCGCGTCGATCGGTGCCCCCTGCTCCAGCCATTTCCTCAGGGTCGTGTACTCGCCGTCGGTCAGGCCGGTGACGGCGAAAGGCATACCGGCCAGAGGATTGGCGCGGGCGAAGGCCTTGAATTCGCCGGGCAGCGGACAATTGTTGCGCCGTTCGATACCGATCTCCAAATCCTTCGGCAAACGGGCGTTGTGCACCAGCGGACGGCCGCGACCAAGCTCCAGCATGCGCGCCATCAGCGCCGCCTGACCGCCGTCGAGCACCGAATGAAAGCCCTTGCGCCGCCAGGCCGCCTCACCTTCGGCATCGAGGAACAGTCGGGTGGTTTCCTGGGCCTCGGTGCGCAGCCCGTCGTACACCGGTAACTTGTGGGCGCCGCGCTGTGCCCCTTCGCCGCTGCCCAGGTTGAGCTGGCAGGGCGAGTCGTAGCAGGCATGGCAAGCCACGCATTTGGCGGTGAAGATCGGCTGGATGTCGCGGCGGTACGACAGTTCTTCGGCCCGCGCCGCGACGCCGAGCGCCAGCAGCACGAGGAGGAAAAGGCGAAGCGGCATGGGGCTGTTCCTAAAAGCGGGACGGCATTCTAACCGCAAGCGCCCCCGCCTCGGCCGTTGCCGTCAATCCTCTTGCGAATCTTCCAGCCGCGCCTGTTCCAGCCGCTCGTCCAGCATCTCGAGATTGTCCAACTCGGCGCTGTCCCAGCCACCGCCGAGAGCGGCGATCAGTTGCACGCTGGCGGTCAGCCGGTTGCTCAGCAGGGTCAGGATGGTGCGCTCGTTGGACAAGGCCGCGGTCTGCACATCGACCACGCTGGTGTAGTCGACGGTACCGGCCTTGTACTGGTTCTCCACCAGCCGGCGGGACTCCTGAGCCGCATCCACCGCCTCCTGCTGAGCCTGGATCTCGCGCTCCAGCACGCTCAGTTGCACCAGGTAGTCCTCTACCTCGCGGAAGCTGTCCAGCACCGTCTGCCGGTAGGTCGCCACCGCCTGCTGGTGGGTGGCCCGCGCCTGGTCGACCTGGGCGCGTAGCAGGCCGCCGTCGAACAGGGTCAGGGCCATTTCCGGGCTGATGTTCCAAAAGCGGTTGTCCTTCTCGAACCAGTAGTCCGTATGGGTGGCACGATAACCGCCCGCCGCGCTCAGGCTGAAAGTCGGGAAACGCGCCGCCTTGGCCACGCCGATCAGCGCATTGGCGGACATCACTTCGCGCTCGGCCGCGGCCACGTCCGGACGCCGCTCGAGCAGTTGCGACGGCAGCAGCGTGGGGATTTCCGGCAGCTCCGGCAGGCTGTCCAGCTCGGCCAGCTCGAGCTGGGCCGGCGGCACGCCGATCAGCACGGCGATGGCGTGCTCCAGTTGCGCACGCTGGTAATCGAGGTCGATGGCCTGGGCCTCGGTGCTCTTCAGTTGGGTCTGCGCCTGGGTCACGTCGGCCTTGGTGACCATGCCGGCGCGATACTGGTTCTCGGTCAGCCGCAAGGTGCGTGCGTAGGCCTCCACCGTGGCTTTGAGCAAACGTCGCTGGCCATCCAGCACGCGCAGTTGCAGGTAGCTCTGCGCCAGGGTCGACTGCTGGCTGAGGCGTACCGCGGCGAGATCGGCGGCGCTGGCCTGCAGGCCGGCGCGATCCGACTCCAACTGGCGGCGCATCTTGCCCCAGAAGTCCAGTTCCCAACTGATGTTGCTGACCGCGTTGTAGCTGTTGGAAATGGTCCCGCCACCGCCGCCGGAACTCACCGTCGAGCCGTCGGGCAGGCGCGAAGTACCGCCGCTGCCGCTGGCCGTCGCCGAGCGGGTTTCGTCGACGGTGACCCGCCCGCTCGGGAAGAAGTCCGCCTTCGCCGTGCGCACCGTCGCCTTCGCCTGCAGGTACTGGGCGATCGACTGGGCGACGGTCTGGTTGGACTCGTCCAGCCGGCGCATCAGATCGTCGAGGATGGGATCGCCGTACATTTCCCACCAGGGACCGCGTTCGGCCTCGTCGGCCGGCGTGGCCAGCTTCCAGCCCTTTCCCTCCCTGAAGCTGTCCAGGGTGGGCAATTGCGGTCGCTGGTAGTCCGGCCCGAGGGTGCAGCCACCGAGGGCCAGGCCCAAGGCAAGCGTCATCGACCAGGCCAGTCGGTTGGGACGGAAAGATAGAACGGATGCGGTCATAACGAGGTATCCAGAGCGGCATCGCTGCGCACGCCGCGCCAGCGGTTGAAGCGGTGACGCAGACGGTCGAAGAACAGGTAGATCACCGGCGTGCTGTAGAGGGTGAGCAACTGGCTGAGCACCAGGCCGCCGACGATGGCGATCCCCAACGGCCGGCGCATTTCCGCGCCTTCGGCGCTATCCAGCAGCAACGGCACGGCACCGAGGATGGCCGACAGAGTTGTCATCAGGATCGGCCGGAAGCGCAGCAGGCAGGCACGCCGGATCGACTCCTCGGGACTCAGCAGTTCCTGGCGCTCCAGGTGCAGCGCCAGGTCGATCATCAGGATGGCGTTTTTCTTTACCACGCCGATCAGCAGGAACAGACCGAGCAGCGAGATCAGGCTGAATTCGTCGCCGACCAGCTCGATCGCCAGCAATGCGCCGACCCCCGCCGAAGGTAGCGTGGAGAGGATGGTCAGCGGGTGAACGTAGCTCTCGTAGAGGATGCCGAGCACTATGTACACCACCATCAAAGCACCGAGGATCATCAGCGGCTGCGCCTTCTGCGCCTGCTGCAGAGCGCCGCTGGTGCCGCCGAGAATCCCCTGCACCTCGGTGGGCAGACCGACCCGCGCCACCGCCTGCTCGATCGCCTGGTTGGCCTCCAGCGCACTGTAGCCAGGCGCGACCGAATAACTGATGTTCTCCGCGGCGAATTGGCCCTGATGCTGTACCCGGTCTTCCGCCAGGCCGAGTTCCCAACGGGCGAAGGCCGACAGCGGCACACGGAGCCCGTCGTCGGTGATCATCTGGACCATGTCCAGCGCTTGCGGGGACTGGGCGTACTTCGGATCGATCTCCATCACCACCTTGTACTGGTTCAGATCGTTATAAATGGTGGAGATTTGCCGCTGGCTGAAGGCGTTGTTCAGCACCGCGGTGATCGTGTCCATGTCCACGCCCAGGCGCTTGGCGCTCTCGCGATCCACGACCAGGCGGATCTGCTGGGCACCTTCGCCCTGCTTGGCCTCGATGTCGGTGAGCTGCGGCAGCGCGGCCAGAGCTTCGCGCACCTTGAGCAGCCAGACATTGAGCAGTTCGAGATCGCTGGACAGCAGCACGTATTCGCTTTCCGAAGTGCGCCCCTGGCGTCCGCCGAACTGCAGGTCCTGGTCGGCCATCAGGTACATCTGCCCGCCCGGCACCTTGGGCATGTTTTTGCGCAGGCGGTCGATCACCTGCTGGGCGGACAGGCCGCGCTCGGCGATCGGCTTCAGGCGGATCATCAACATGGCATTGCTGACCCCGCCGGAGCCGCCGCTGAAACCAGCCACGCTCTGCACCGCCGGATCGGCCAGCAGCGCCTTGCGAAATTCCTCCAGCTTCGGCTGCATGACCTGGAAGGACAGTCCGTCGTCGCCACGCACGAAGCCCGACAATTGGCCGGCATCCTGCTGCGGCATGAAGGTCTTGGGCACCGCGACGTAGAGGTAGACGTTCAGGACGATGGTCGCCAACAGGCCGACCAGCATCAGCGTCGAATGGCGCAGCGCCCAGTCCAGGCTGCGCGCGTAGCCAGCCAGCACCCGCGCCTGCAGGCGGCCGGCGAAGCGTCCCAGGCGACCAGGCGCGCGGGCCTCCTGCCCGGACTTCAGCCAGCGGGCGCAGAGCATCGGCGTTAGCGTCAGCGAGACCAGCAGGGAAATCAGGATGGCCACCGCCAGGGTGATAGAGAACTCGCGGAACAGCCGCTCGATGATACCGCCCATGAACAGGATGGAGATGAACACCACCACCAGTGACAGGTTCATCGACAGCAGGGTAAAGCCCACCTCGCGCGAGCCCTTGAGCGCCGCCGCCAGCGGCTTCTCGCCCTCCTCGATGTGCCGGGCGATGTTTTCCAGCACCACGATGGCGTCGTCCACCACCAGGCCGGTGGCGATGATCAGTGCCATCAGCGACAAGTTGTTCAGGGAAAAACCCCACAGGTACATCACCGCGAAGCTGCCGACCAACGACACCGGCACCGCCAGCGCGGGGATCAGCGCGGCCCGCCAGTGGCCGAGGAAGGCCAGCACCACCAGGATCACCAGGGCCACGGCGATCAGCAGAGTGCGCTCAGCTTCGTGCAGGGTGGCGCGGATCACCGGCGAGCGGTCCATCGCCACTTCCAGCTCGACGCTGGCCGGGATCACCGCGCGCAGCATCGGCAGCCGGTCGCGGATCTCGGTGACGGTTTCGAGGATGTTGGCGTCGGCCTGTCGGTAGACGATCACCAGCACCGCGTCCTGGTCGTTGTAGAAGCCGCTGTTGTAGCGGTTCTCCAGGCCGTCGTGGACCCTGGCCACGTCGCTCAGGCGCACCGGCCCGTCGTTCTGGTAACGGATCACCAGCGGCCGGTAGTCGGCGGCGCGCTCCAGTTGGTCGCTGGCCTGCACCTGCCAATGGCGCTCGCCATCCTCCAGCGCGCCCTTGGGTCGCCGCACGTTGGCCGCGACGATCGCCTGGCGCACCTCGTCAAGGGCGATGTTGTACTGGTCGAGCAGGCGCGGCTCCAGTTCGATCCGCACCGCCGGCAGCGAACTGCCGCCGACCTGAACCTGGCCTACCCCGCTCACCTGCGACAGCTTCTGCGCCACTATGCTCGAGGCGACGTCGTAGAGCCGGCCCTTGTCGAGCACCGGCGAGGTTAGCGAGAGCACCATGATCGGCGCCTGGGAGGGATTGATCTTGCGGTAGGTGGGCATGTTGCGCATGCCGCTGGGCAACAGGGTGCGCGCCGCGTTGATCGCCGCCTGCACCTCGCGGGCGGCGGCGTCGATATCGCGGCCGATGTCGAAGAGGATGTTGATCCGCGTACTGCCCTGGCTGCTGTAGCTGGTCATTTCGCTGATCCCGGCGATGCCGCCGAGGGCCCGCTCCAGGGGCGTCGCCACGCTGGAAGCCATGATCTGCGGACTGGCCCCGGCCAGGTTGGCCTCCACGCTGATCGCCGGGAAGTCCATCTTCGGCAGCGGCGACACCGGCAGCAGGCCGAAGCTCAGCGCGCCGACCAGAAGGATCGCCACGCTCAGCAGCAGGGTCGCCACCGGACGTAGGATGAAGGGAGCGGACAGGTTCATGCCAGGCACCCCGTAGAGGTGAGTTCATTCGCGGCAGGCGCAACGGGAAGCGCGGACGAATCAGCTCCCGCATGAAACGGCTCGACTCTCATGCCGCTACCCCCGCCGCGCCGCGGCCCGCGAAGCGCCGCGACAGGCGGTCGAAGGCGAGGTAGATCACCGGCGTGGTGAACAGCGTCAGGAACTGGCTGAGCAGCAGGCCGCCGACCAGCACCAGCCCCAGCGGCTGGCGCAGCTCGGCGCCCGAGCCCGAGGCGAACATCAGCGGAATGGCGCCGAACAGCGCGGCCAGGGTGGTCATCAGGATCGGCCGGAAACGCAGCAATGCCGCGCGATGGATCGCCGCCTGCGGGTCCATCCCTTGGTGACGCTCGGCCTCCAGCGCGAAGTCGATCATCATGATCGCGTTCTTCTTGACGATACCGATCAGGAGGATGATGCCGATGATCGCGATCAGCCCCAGGTCGTTGCCAGAAAACAGCAGTGCCAGCAGGGCACCCACCGCGGCCGAGGGCAACGTGGAAAGGATGGTGATCGGGTGGATGTAGCTCTCGTAGAGCACGCCGAGCACGATGTACATGGTGACCACCGCGGCGAGGATCAGCAGCAGGGTGCTCGACAGCGAGGCTCGGAAGGCCTCGGCGGCGCCCTGGAAGCGGCTCTCGATGCCGCCCGGCAGGCCGATCTCCTGCTGCACCCGCTCGATCGCCGCCACCGCCTGGCCGAGGGAGACGCCCGGCGCCAGGTTGAACGACAGGGTCACCGCTGGGAACTGGCCGATGTGGTTGATCAGCAGCGACGCCGCCCGCTCCTCGATGCGCGCCAGGGACGACAGGCGTACCTGGCCGCCTTCGGCGCTGGCCACGTGCACCTCGTCCAGCGCCGCCGGACCGAGGGTATCGGCGGCCCGGCTCTCCAGCACCACCCGGTACTGGCTGGCCTGGGTATAGATAGTGGAGATCTGTCGCTGGCCGAAGGCGTCGTAGAGCGCATCGTCGATGTCGGCGACGGTCACGCCGAGGCGCGAGGCGGTGTCGCGGTCGATGCTCAGATAGACCTGCAGGCTGCGGCCCTGCAGATCGCTGGCCACGTCGGTCAGTTCCGGCAGCGTGCTCAGCGCCTCGACCAGCTTCGGCGTCCACTCCTCCAGCAAGGCGCCGTCCGGCGACTCCAGGCTGAACTGGAACTGGGTGCGACTGATCCGGTCCTCGATGGTCAGATCCTGCACCGGCTGGAGGAATAGTTGGATGTCCGGCACCGCGGCCAGTCGCGGGCGCAGCCGCTCTATCACCTGGCTGGCGGTGACCTCGCGCTCGGCATGCGGCTTGAGGTTGATCAGCAGGCGCCCGCTGTTCAGGGTGACGTTGTCACCGTCCACGCCGATGTAGGAAGACAGGCTGGCCACCGCCGGGTCCTGCAGGATGACCTCGGCCAGGCGCTGTTGGCGTTCGCTCATGGCGCGGAAGGAAATGCTCTGCGGCGCCTCGGAAATGCCCTGGATCACCCCGGTGTCCTGGACCGGGAAGAAGCCCTTGGGCACCGCCAGGTAGAGCACCACGGTGAGGCCGAGGGTGGCCACGGCGATCAGCAGGGTCAGCGCCTGGTGGCGCAGTACCCAATGCAGGGCGGCGTCGTAGCGGGCGATCAAAACCTCGATCCAGACACCGCTGGCCCGGTAGAAACGGCCCTGACGCTCCGGCGGCCCTTCCTGCTTGAGGAACAACGCGCACATCATCGGTGTCAGGGTCAGCGAGACCAGCAGGGAAATCAGGATCGACACCGAGAGGGTGATGGCGAATTCGCGGAACAGCCGGCCGACCACATCGGCCATGAACAACAACGGGATCAGCACGGCGATCAGCGAAAAGGTCAGCGAGATCAGCGTGAAGCCGATCTGCTGCGCGCCCTTGAGCGCGGCCTCCAGCGGCGTCGCGCCTTCTTCCAGGTGGCGGGCGATGTTCTCCAGCATGACGATGGCGTCGTCCACCACGAAACCGGCGGCCACGGTCAGCGCCATCAGCGTCAGGTTGTTGATCGAGAAGCCGGCCAGGTACATGACCCCGAAGGTGCCGATCAAGGACAAGGGGACGGCGATCGAGGGGATCACCGTGGCCGACAGCCGGCGCAGGAAGACGAAGGTCACCAGCACCACCAGCCCCACCGCCAGCACCAGCTCGAACTGCACGTCGCGCACCGCGGCGCGGATGGTCTGGGTGCGGTCGGTGAGGGGAATCACTTCGAGGCTGGCCGGCAGGGTCGCGGTGATCTGCGGCAGCAGCGCCTGGACGCGCTCGACCACTTCGATGACGTTAGCCCCCGGCTGGCGCTGGATGTTCACCAGCACTGCCGCGCTGTGGTTGGCCCAAGCGGCCAGGCGCTCGTTCTCGGCGCCGTCGGCGATCTGCGCCACGTCCTTCAAACGCAGGGTGGCACCGTTCAGGTAGGCGAGGATCAGGTTGCGGTATTCGTCGGCGGACTTGAGCTGGTCGTTGGCGTCGAGCTGGGACACCCGGGTCGGACCGTCGAAGTTACCCTTGGGCTGGTTGACGTTGGAGGCGGTGATCAACGAGCGCACGTCGGACAGGTTCAGCCCGTAGTTGGCCAGCGCCTGCGGATCGACCTTGATGCGCACCGCCGGGCGCTGGCCGCCGGCCAAGCTGACCATGCCGACCCCGCTGATCTGCGCCAGCTTCTGCGCCATACGAGTGTCGACCAGATCATTGATCTCCGGCAGCGGCATGGTCGCCGAGGTGACCGCTAGGGTCATCACCGGTGTGTCGGCCGGGTTGACCTTGTTGTATACCGGCGGCGTCGGCAGGTCGTCGGGCAACAGGTTGCTGGCCGCGTTGATCGCCGCCTGCACCGACTGCTCGGCGACGTCCAAGTCCATGTCCAGGCTGAAGCGCAAGGTGATCACCGAGGCGCCGCCGGAACTGGTCGAGGTCATCTGCTTCAGGCCCGGCATCTGGCCGAACTGGCGCTCCAGCGGGGCGGTCACCGCGCTGGTCATCACTTCCGGACTGGCGCCGGGATAGAGCGTCAGCACGCGGATGGTCGGATAATCCACCTCGGGCAGCGCGGAAACCGGCAACAGGCGGTAGGCGATCAGCCCGCAGAGGAAGATCGCCACCATGATCAGCGTCGTGGCGACCGGGCGGAGAATGAAAGGGCGCGAGATGTTCATGCGTCGGGCTTCGCTGTCTGGCGCCGGCCGGCCGGCGCGGCCCCGGACGCCTCGCCGACGGCCGGGCGGCTGTCGTCGATCACTTCGACCCTGGCGCCGTCGCGCAGGCGATCGGTGCCCTCTAGCACCAGCCGCTCGCCGGCGTCCAGGCCCTGCTCGATCAACGTCGTGGTGCCGTCGCCGGGTCCGGCCGTCACGTAGCGCAACTGTACCTTGCTGTCGTCGCCGACCACGTAGACGAAGGTGCCCTTGGAGCCGAACTGCAGCGCCGCCGCCGGCACCAGCGTGGACTGCTCGCGGGTGGTCACGCGCAGCCGGACGTTGACGAACTGGTTGGGAAACAGGCGCTGCTCGGCGTTCTCGAAGCGCGCCTTGAGGCGCACGGTGCCGGTGGTCAGATCGATCTGGTTGTCCAGGCTTTCCAGTTCGCCCACCGCCAGGCGGTTGCGCTCGCTGCGGTCCCAGGCCTCCACGGCCAGGTGCTGGTCGGCCTGCACCTGCTCGAGGACCTGCGGCAGCTCGCCCTCGGGCAAAGTGAAGCTGACCGAGATCGGCAAGGTCTGGGTGATGGTCACCAGCGGCGTGGTGTCGCCGCTGCTGACCAGATTGCCGACGTCCACCTGGCGCAGGCCAAGACGCCCGGCGATGGGCGCGCGCACCTGGGTGTACTCGAGGTTGACCTTGGCCTCCTCGACCGCCGCCAGGTTGGAACGGACCGTGCCCTGGTACTGGGCGACCAGCGCTTCCTGGGTATCGAGAGTCTGCTTGGCGACGGAGTCCTCGGCATACAGGGTCTTGTAGCGGACCAGATCGATCTCGGCGTTGCGCAGTTGCGCGCGGTTCTGCTGCAGGGTGCCTTCGGCCTGCTTCAGCGCCGCCTGGTAGAGACGTGGGTCGATCACCGCCAACAGGTCGCCGGCCTTGACCTGCTGGCCTTCGCGGAACAGCACCTTGATCAGTTCGCCGTCGACCCGCGAACGCACGTTCACCGTGTTGTAGGCGGTGACCGTGCCGAGCGCCTTGAGGTCGACCGGGAAGTCGCCCAGGCGCACCTCGCCGACGCGCACCGGCACCGGCCCGCCAAAGGAGCCGCCGGCGCCGGCCGGACCGCCGGGAGCTCCCGGCCCGCCAGGCCTGCGTCCCATCGCCGGAGCCCCCGCCCCGGGCCTGCCCGCCGCCGGAGAGGACTGGGTCCAGAGCGCGGACAAGGCCGGCCACTGCCACCAGGCGACGGAGGCGCCGACGGCGAGCAACGCCAGCGTCCAGAACAACCAGCGGCGGCGAGGAGCGGGAGAAGAAGGATTCAGGTTCGGCTCGGACATGACGGACAACCACTATCAAGGGAGGCTGAACGATAAGTAGTCACCCCGGTCAAGCAAAGGGTTTTTACGGCTCTTTTACATTGTTTCGCGTCCTCCTCCGATGGCGGCAACCGGCTTGAGACAGAAGGTCGCAGGCTCGCATGGCGCCTGCCCCCGCGCCGCGCGGCGCATCCGTTCGCCCGCGAGGAAGCAAAATGACACAATTGCCGAAAACCCGTCCGATATCGCCCCCTGCCGTCGCCGGATAGGATGCCCTCGAACGAGCGCTTCGCCCCATACACAGAACTGACATTCATGCCCAATCGTTTCCTCGTGATACCCAGGTGCGGAACCCGCCTGACGCGACCCGCCAAGTTACTTCTGGCGGCGATCCCGACACTCCCGCTCGTACTGCTCGGCTTCATGGCCTGGCAGCATTTCTATCCGGTCAATGCGGCCGCCCGCTGGGAATACGAAATCGCCCACTCGCAAGTTACCCGAGCCAGCGCCCTGCTCCGGGACGGGCAAGGCAATCTGCTGGCGGCCGAGGAACTCAAGGACGGGCAAGGCAGAATCCTGAAGATCGACGTCGCGGGCAAACGCGAGGTGCTGGTTTCCGGCCTGCACAAACCCGACGGGCTGGTGCATTTCCAGGGAGGAATCGCCTACAGCCAGGAAGGCGGGACCCATCCGGTCAACTGGCTGTTCCAGGGCCGGGTCCATACCCTGTTCGAGGGTACCAACGTGCAGGGACTCGAAGCCGACGGTCAATACCTGTACGCCATCGAAGACCGCAAACAAGATGGCCGGCTCCTTCGATACGACGCAAGCACAGGGGAAACCAAGGTCCTGCGCAGCGACCTCGAAGAGGCCGAATCCATCGCCACCTGTCCAGACGGCAGCAAGTTCTATACGGAAAAGGCCAAGGGAATCGTCAGACGACTTTCCGACGACGGCACCGACCCCATCCATCTCGAACGGCTGAACGAACCCAGCTTCCTGAAATGCGACGCACACGGACTCTGGATCAGCGAGGACGCCACCCACCGGGCTCGACTGCTGCTGCTGAATCCGCAAGGCCGGCTGGAAACCGTGCTCACCCACCTGCGGGCTCCCCAGGTCCTCCTGCCGACCGGTACGGACACCTATCTCCTGGCGGAAGGCGGACGCGACCGCATTCTGGAGATTCGCCGCAGCGAGTGACACCGGCTCATCGCCCGGCGAAATATTTCCGGGTCAGTCCGAGCACCACCGGACTCAACAGCAGCAACGCGATCAGGTTGGGGATCGCCATCGGGCCGTTGAGGATGTCGGCCACCAGCCAGGCGAGATTTAGCTGGGCGATGGCACCGAAGGGAATCGCTGCGACCCAGACCACCCGGAACGGCAGGATCGCCCGGGTGCCGCAGAGGAACTCCCAGCATTTCTCGCCGTAGAAACTCCAACCGAGCACCGTGGTGTAGGCGAAAACCACCGGGGCCAGACTGAGCAGTGCCGCGTCGAAGCCCGGCATCGCCGACTCGAAGGCCTCCGCAAAGAGCGCGGCACCGCTCTTGCCGCCGGTCCAGACACCGGAGCCGAGGATCGCCAAGCCAGTCATGCTGCAGACCACGATGGTGTCGATGAAAGTGCCGAGCATGCCGATCAGCCCCGAGCGCACCGAACTGGTGGTGGTGCCGGCGGCCTGGGCGATTCCGGCGGCACCCAGCCCGGCCTCGTTGGAGAAGATGCCGCGGGCCACGCCGTAGCGGATCACCGCCATCACCGCCGCGCCGGCGAAACCGCCGCTGGCCGCCGACAGGCTGAAGGCATGCTCGAAGATCAAAGCGAAGGTGGCCGATCGCCTCGGCGTTCGCCACCAGCACCACCAGGGCGGCGATCACGTAGGCCAGGCACATGAAGGGCACCAGGGCCTCGGTCACCTTGCCGACGCGCCTGATGCCGCCGAGGATCACCAACGCGGTGACGTCGCCAGGCCGGTGCTCCACATCGGCACGCCGAAGCTGTCCTCCAAGGCGTGGGCCATGCTGTTGATCAGAAGTCCCGCTTGTAGAAGATGTCCAGCGAGCTGGCCAGGCCGCTGGCCGCTTCCAGATACAGGCGGCGGGTCAATTGATAGCGCAGGGCGATGCTGTTCATCGGCTCGAACACGCCGACCCCGTAGATCAGGCTCAGCCGATCGGACAGCTTGCCGCTGGCCACCACGCTGGTGTCCGTGCCGCTGCCCTGGGTGCCCAGCTCGAACTGCTCGATACCGAGACTTTCCGCCAGGCCACCGGTGAGCGAAGAGCTGCCGGCCAGACCGAGACCGAGCGCGGCGCTGGCCAGCAGATTGCTGTCGCCACTGTCGCTGCCGCCCGGCGCACGGCCCAGCAGTAGATAGGAGAGAGCCTGCTCCTGACCCATCGCCGGCTCGCTGAACACATCGGTGCGCGGCTCCAGAACGTTGCCGCCGACCCGCAGACCGGCCACCACGTCGTCGACCTTGCGGATTGCCTCGATGTCCAGGTAGGGCTGGTCGATCGGACCGATGAACAGCAGGCGCGCCCGGCGGATATCCAGGCGCTGGCCGTAGGCACGGTAGCGGCCGTTGTTTAGGCTCAGCTCGCCGCGGGTATCGAGGTTGTCGCCGATGTGCAGGTGTCCGGCCAGGTCGGCGCTCAGGCCAAAACCGCTGAAGGTCAGCTTATCCCGACCGACCTCGACCTGGACATCCATGTGCATGGCCAGTTGCTGGCGCGGCTTGATCTCGCGACCGGCCACCACCGCGTCTCCGGAAACCCGGACGGTGGAAGCCGGCAGTTCGCGCAGGGTGATCGCCCCGCGCGGCACACCCAGCGCGCCGCTCAAGGCCAGTTGCCGCTCGTCCGCGGCGCCGGCCAGGCGCACCTGTAGGTCCGGCTCCACCTCCAGTTCGGCATAGGGTTGCACGCTCACCGGTAGGCGATTGCCGCGGATGCGCAAATCCAGCTCCAGCGCCCGGCCCCAGTCGAGCGTGCCGTCGAGACTGCCGCGCCCCTGCTCGCCGCTGCGCCAGCCGCCGTTCAGGCGCAGACTGTCGCCGGCGATCTGCGCCTGCAGCGCGAGATTCTCGATGCGGATCGGCAATCCGCTGCCGGCGACCAGTCCGCCGCGCAGCTCCAGACGGCCGTCGACCTGCGGCTGCAGCAGGCTGCCGCGCAGCGTACCGCTGCCGTCCAGCGTGCCTTCCAGCTCCTCGACCGGGTCGGCGAAAGGCTGCAGTACCCCAAGCTTCAGCCCACGCAGGGCGAACTGGCCGGATATCGGCTTGTCCTTGCCGCGTGGGTCGATCTGCGTGCGAACCTCCAGTTCGCCCAGTTGCGGTCCGGCGAAGGCCAGGCGGACATCGACGCGCCGTGGCTGCAGGCGACTGTCGAGGACCAGTTCGCGATAAGGGAGGTCCTGCCAGCGGCCTTGCTTGCGCAGGCGCAGCACACCGTTGCCGGCGTCCAGGCGGACCTGTCCGCGCGGCCCGGCGGCTGGCATGTCGAGCTGCAGTTCGCCGTTCAACTGGCCCTGCCAGGCGAAATTCTCAGGCAGGAAGGCGGCCAAGCTGTCCAGGGGGAAGTCGCGCAGCCGGTAGTTCAGCCGGGGCTCCGGCAGCAGGCGCTGCTCCTCGCCGCAAAGACTCGCCGGACCGGAACGCCAGCAATGCGCGCCGAAGTTCAGCCGGCCGTCGGCCAGGCGTTCAAGACGCGCCGGCGCCTGCAGGCGCCAGTCTTGGGCGCCGCTGCGCAACTGGCCGCGGCTTAGCTGGCCGCGCCAGTTCCAGCCCTTGGCCAGTTCCTCCAGGCGACCGTCGAGGGCCAACGCCAGCTCCAGTTGGGGACCGGAGAGATCGAGGCTCAAGCTTTGCGTGCGCCGATCGCCCTGCCCCTGCGCCTGCAACCGGCCCAGCGAGGTGGCGCCGAGGCGAATGCCGTTGACATCCAGCGTCAGGCGACCGCGCTGGGCGGCGTCGAGGTTGCCGGCCAGGGCCAGGCTGTCCAGACGCTGCTCGCCCAAACCCAGTCGACGGCCGTTCAGGTCGAGCCGCCCCTGCGGCGCCGCCAGCGTGCCGGCGAGTTCGAGGCGTCCCTCGGCGCTGCCTTGCAGGCCTGGCCAGAGCTGGCCCAGTTGCGGCATTGCCAGTTCCAGACGACCGCGCAGGCGCTCGTCGAGCCGTCCGTTGCCCTGGATGCGGTTGGCGCCGAGCGCCAGGTCGAGCCTGGCCAGCTCCCAAGCGGCGTCCTCGCCCCTCGCCTCGAGCAGCAAGCGCGTCCGCTGGCCGCGCAACTGCCCGGAAAGATCGATACTGGCGTCCAGTTGCAGGCGGCCGTCGCGGAACCGGCCCCGGCTCTTCAGCGGCCCGCCGAGACGGCCGTTCAGCTCGGCCAGCCAGTAGGCGGGATCGAATTCGCTCAGGCGCAGATCGGCGTTCCAGTCGATGCCGTCGGCGAAACCCAGGCCGAGCGAGCCCTCCGCCCGGCCCTGGCCGGCGACCAGCTTGAGCTGCGGCAGATACAGTTGAGCGAGATCGCCGCTCAGCGGACTGGCCAGGCTGAAGGGACCGGCCGGCCCTTCGAGGTTGGCCGCGAAATTGCCGAGATAGCCACCGTCCCGGTAGGACAGTTCGCCATCGAAGCGTTTGAGCTTCACCGCCGGCTCTTCGATGGCCGGGTAGAGCCGCCGCCAGGGGAAATCCCGCCAGGCGACGCGCAACTCGCCGGCCAGTCCCTGGCTCCAGGCCAGACGGCCGGACAAATCGACGCGTTGCTGGCCGCCGGCGTCCAGGCGAAGCCTGGAAAGCTCCGCCTCCTCGGCCATCACCCGGCCGCGCAGGGCCAGCGCCACGGCGCCGCCCTCGCCCGGCAGGCTGGCATCGCCTTGTATCACGTAGCCGTCGCTCAGGTCGCCATCGATACCGAGTTCGATCCGTTCCAGGCGCAGGGTGTCCGGCAGTCCGGCGATCGCTTGGAGACCTTCGGCACTCAGCTTCAGGCTGGCTGGGAGCCGCTCGGCGAGTGGTTGCAGCTCGCCGCTCAGCCGGCCGGACAGATAACCCTGGCTGTCGGCCTGCAAATGCAAGCGGCCCTGCAGATCGCCCTCCACTTGCAGGCCCAGTGTCCAGAACTGGCCCTCCGGCGCCGGCAGGCGCAGGTCGCCGCTGGCGCTCAGCAGCCAGGCACCCGTGGGGACGAGGCGGCCCTGCAAGTTCACACCCAGGTCGTCGCGGCGAGCCTCGAGTGCATCGATGCGGATGCCCTCGGCGTCCCACTGCATGGCGAGCCGCAAGTCTTGCGCCTGTTCGCCGCCGTTCAGCAGCAGCCGGCCGGCCCGCGCCTCG
This sequence comes from Azorhizophilus paspali, assembly GCF_043587585.2. Classification (GTDB taxonomy): domain Bacteria; phylum Pseudomonadota; class Gammaproteobacteria; order Pseudomonadales; family Pseudomonadaceae; genus Azotobacter; species Azotobacter paspali. Next base: position 1,862,570 of record NZ_CP171449.1, on the reverse strand, counting down.
CCGAGGCGGACCCGCAGCGGCAGCTTCAGTTCCGGCAACCGCAGCGGTCCGTCGTCTTCCGTCGTCTCTTCGCCCGGCGGCAGTTCCAGGCTCACCTGTCCGGCGGCCAGGCGGTCCACGCACAGGCTCAGCCCCAGCAGGCAACTCGGGCGCCAGACGAATTCGACAGCGCTCAGTGCCACGCTCCGCCCGTCCTGGCGCCAATCCAGCCGTTCAGCCCGCCAGGTACCGGCGAGACGCCCGGAAAACGCTTCCACCTGCAGTCCCGGCACCCGCGCCAGCAGCCAGCGGCTGCCCACGCCCGTGCCGAGCAGCAGGGCCAGCGTGGCCAGCAGCAGCGCCAGTCCCGTCAGCAGGCCGTACAGTGCCAGTCTCAGGCTTCTCATAGTTCCGGCCCCATGGAGAAGTGCAGACGGAAGCTGCCGTCGTCGATTCCGTGGGCCAGGTCGACCCGCAGCGGACCGACCGGCGATACCCAGCGCACGCCGAAGCCCGCACTGGTCTTGAGACTCGGCGAACTTTTGGAGTTGAAGGCGTTGCCCTGGTCGACGAAGGTGGCGACCCGCCACTTGTCGCGCAGTTCGTACTGGTATTCCAGGCTGCTGGCGATCATGTAACGACCGCCGATGTGATCGCCATCGGAGTTGGTCGGCGACAGCGTCTGATACTCGTAGCCACGCACGCTCTGATCGCCGCCGGCGAAGAAACGCAGCGACGGCGGCACCGTGGTGTATTCGTCGGTGAAGTTGCCGCCGAACTGCAGCCGACCGAGCAGACGGTGCCGCCCCGCCAGAGTGGTCAGGCCCTTGAGCATGATCGAGCTGTAGATCAGGTTGGCGTCCGACAACAGGGCTTCGCTGGCCGCGGCCATCTCCACCTGCAGGCGGTAGCCGCGGCTCGGGTCGAGGGGATGGTCGCTCTCCAGGTAGGAATAGGCCACGCCCGGCAATAGCAGATTGCTCAGGCCGCTGTCGTCGCCGTAGCGGAACTCTTCGCGCTGCCATTTCAGCGAGAAGATTTGCTGCCAGTCATTGTCCAGCCGCCGGTGCCACTCCGGGCCGACCTTGAGTAGACGGCTGAGGGTATCGGTATCGGCCAGTTCCTCGTACTGGTAGCCGCCGACGAAGCGCAGCTTGTCGGTCATCGGCGGATCGAGAGGGATGTCGTACCAGAGACCGATGTTCTGTTTCGGCTGCGACAGTTCCATTTCCACGCCATAGCTGTGCCCTTGGGGATTGGCCCAGTGGCGCGTCCAGTTGGCCCGACCGCGCGGGCCGACGTCGGTGGAGAAGCCGAGGCCGATGCCGAAGCTGCGCGGCTTACGCATCTGCAGATGGACCAGCACCGGTACCATCTCGCCGCTGATGCTGGCGGGATCGGCGTCGACCCGCACACCTTCGAAATAACCGAGCGTCTGGAGATTGTCCTGCAGTTTGGCGATCTGCCCGGAATCGTAGGGGTCACCGGCCTGGAAAGGCACCACGCGCCGCATGAACGCCTCGTCGAACGGCGTCTCGCCCTGGAAGGTCACCTCTCCCAGCCGGTAGCGCGGCCCGCTGGCATAGACCAGTTCGATATCGGCGACATTGGCGGCCGGATCGATGAACAGGTGCTGGCGGGTGAAGTGCCCGGAAAAGAACCCCAGGCGCGACGCCTGGCTCTTGATGCTACTTTTGGCGCTCTCGTAGCGCCCATGGTTGAGCTGGGCGCCGGGCCTTAAACGGGAACTTTGCGGCACGCGGAAGGCTTCGAGCCGCGCCGCCGGTCCCTCGATGCGGATCTCCACGCGGCGCAGGCGCACCGGTTCGCCGGGAACCACTCGCAAAACGAGGGTCGGCGAAGCGCCGGGACGAACCTCGCTGGAAATCCTCGCATGGTAGAAGCCCAGCGCCTCGGCAGCGCTGCGGGCCTGTTCCTCAAGGGCCGGGGCGAGGCGGCGCAGGGTTTGTTCGTCGCGTTCGCCGAGGTCGCCGATATAGCCCTCGATATTCTCTTTCAAGCTAGCTTTGGCCGGCTCGACCCGCACTTCCAGCCGATCCTGAGCGAACACCACGGAGCCCCAGAACAGAAGCCCCAGGAACGTCCCTGTATGGATTGAAGCTCTCATGGCCGCGAATGCTAGCACGACTATTCGAATGCTCCGACCACGCCTACCGAAGGTTTACACGATGCGCATGACGATCAGATGCCCGCTTCCCTCAGCGGCTGCGGATTGGGATGGATCAGGATGTACTCGCGCACCGGGCCCAGCTCGACCTGGCCGACCTCCTGGTAACCCTGGCGATGCAGGAAATCCAGATGGTGCGGGTCGCCGGTGTCGAGCACTATGCCGCGGGAGTTGCTGTCCACGGCGCACCAGCGGTGCAAAACCCCGAGCAATTGCTCGCCGTAGTGCCGGCCCTGGAACTTCGGGCGCACGCCGATCAAAGGCAGGATGTGATAGGCACCCGGTGGCAGGCAGGCGATCACCGCCTCGTGATAATCCAAGTAACGCCGGGTACAACGGAAGCCGGCGGTGAGCAGCATGCGCATCCGCCAGCTCCAGCTTTCGGTGATTTCCAGGCGGCGTTGCGGCCGGGAGATCAGCGCCGCGCCGATCAGCCGCTCGCCGAGCAGTTCGCGCACGACGGCCCGCACCCGCTGTTCGTAGCCGGGGCGGTCGGACTCGAAAAGGTAGGCGAAAGTCGGCGTATAACGATGAGCCTGGTAAAGCAGCGAGCAGGACTCGCGCAGATAGCCCTCGTCAATAAGGCGGACTTCGGCAGACGCGGTCATGGGCAGGGCCTCCTGGCAGCGGTTCGTTTCCCCTTCCGAGCACGTTAGCACCGGCCCCCGCTGGCCGCCAGGCGGCTGGCCTGCCGCGGCATCGATCGGCTAGCATGGCTCCCCCGCTTCGAACCGGCAGCTCCCATGAAGATCGTCTCCTTCAATATCAACGGCCTGCGCGCCCGCCCGCATCAGCTCTCGGCGCTCATCGACAAGCATCGGCCGGATGTGATCGGCTTGCAGGAGACCAAGGTCGCCGACGAGCAATTCCCGTTCGAGCGGATCGGGGAACTGGGCTACCACGTGCACTACCACGGGCAGAAGGGCCACTACGGGGTCGCCCTACTCTCCCGGCAGCCGCCGCTGGAAGTGCAGAAGGGCTTTCCCGACGACGGCGAGGACTCGCAGAAGCGCTTCATCTGGGGCGTCTACGCCGACGCCGCCGGGCAGCCGGTCACCGTGATGAACGGCTACTTCCCGCAGGGCGAAAGCCGCGCCCATCCGCTGAAGTTTCCCGCCAAGACGCGCTTTTATGCCGACCTGCAGGCCCTGTTGGAAAGCCGCTTCGATCCAGGCCAGCCCCTGGCGCTGATGGGCGATTTCAACATCGCCCCTGAGGACAGCGACATCGGCATCGGCGCAGAGAACGCTAGGCGCTGGCTGCGCACCGGCAAATGCAGCTTCCTGCCGGAAGAACGCGAATGGATGGCCCGGCTCAAGGATTGGGGCCTGCAGGACAGCTTCCGCGAACTGCACCCGCAGACCTGCGACCGCTTCAGTTGGTTCGACTACCGTAGCCGCGGTTTTGAGGACGATCCCCGGCGCGGCCTGCGCATCGACCTGATCCTGACTTCCCGCGCCCTGCGCCCGCGCCTACGCGCGGCCGACGTGGACTACGAGCTACGCGCCATGGACAAGCCCTCCGACCACGCGCCGATCTGGCTGGAACTCGACTGACAAGCGCGGACGCGAACGGCCTCGCAGCCGGGCATGCCGGTCCGCGTCGTCCACCAATTGTCATACAAGTGCAACCGAACGGACTTATTCTCGCGCGATCCGCCCACCGGAAGTAGCAAGGAGTTGCCCAGCCCATGTTGCGCGCCCTGCCTCCGTCCACCCGCCTTTCGCGAATCCCGCTCCTCTTTTCGCTGCTCGTCCTGCTCTGGTGCCTGCCGTGGGATATGGCGGCGGCCCAGCCGGTACCTGTCGGGCAAGCTCCCGTGTTGCGCATCCAGGGCTCCAACACCATCGGCGCTGAACTCGGCCCGGCTCTGGTCGCCGGCCTGTTCGAACAGCAAGGCCTGCGCGAAGTGCGCATCGAGGACAGCGGATCGCCGAACGAACGGCGCGTGCTGGGCCTGGATGCCCAGGGCCGGCTTCTGCAGGCACAGATCAGCGCCCATGGTTCCGGCACCGGCTTCACCGCCCTGCGCGACGGCAGCGCCGATATCGCCGCCTCCTCGCGGCCGATCAAGGACAGCGAGGCCGCCGCGCTGGCGGCCCTGGGCGACATGCGCGGTCCACAAGCCGAACAGGTGATCGCTATCGACGGCCTGGCGGTTATCCTCCACCCGGACAACTCGCTGCGCGTCCTCGGCCTCGAACAGGTGGCCCAGGTGTTCGCTGGCGAAGTGAAAACCTGGGAAACGCTCGGTGGACGCGGCGGCCCTATTCGCCTGTACGCCCGCGACGCCCGCTCGGGCACCTTCGACACCTTCCACGAACTGGTACTCAAGCCCTGGGGCAAGACGCTCGATGCCAACGCCCGGCGCTTCGAATCGAGCGCCGAGTTGTCCGCCTCGGTCAGCCGGGACCCGGCCGGCATCGGCTTCATCGGCCTGCCCTACGTGCGCGAGGCCAGAGCCCTGGCGATCTCCGCCGGCGAATCCCGGCCGATACCGCCCGAGCCCGCGCTGGTCGCCACCGCGGACTACCCCTTGTCGCGCCGCCTGTTCCTCTATGAGCGGCCGCGGCAGCCCAACGCCTGGAGCCGGGCCCTGATCGAATTTGCCCAGAGCCCGCGCGGACAGGAACTGGTCGAGCAAAACGGCTTCGTCGCGCAGAAAGTGCAGGCGGTGCGCATCGCTCCCCATGCCGACATGCCACCGGCCTACCAGCAACTGGCCCGCCAGGCGCGGCGCCTGTCGGTGAACTTCCGCTTCCAGGAAGGCAGCGCCCTGCTCGACAACAAGGCACTTCGCGATGTCGAGCGCGTACTCGCCTACCTGCGCGAGCACGGCAAGCTGGAAAATTCGTTGGCGCTGGTCGGCTTCGGCGATCCCAAGCAGGACCCGGAGCGCAGCACTCTGCTGTCGAAATTGCCAGCGCTGGCGGTGCGCCGCGAACTGGCCAAGGGCGGCGCGACCTTCCGCGAGATCGTCGGACTCGGCGACGCCCTATCGGTGGCGGACAACGGCAGCGAGGAAGGGGCCGGATCAAGAACCGCCGGGTCGAGGTCTGGGTGCATTGAAACCCGCCCCTTTCAAGCTCTTCGCCGCTTGCCGGCAAGCAGCGGACTTACTCAGTGATGGAGCGCGAACCGGAAGCATCGCGTCGGCGCCCCTCGACGACCCAAGTCGCCCGGCTGCGGCACCTCCGGGAGCGCATCGAGCGCGCCATCGAGTTTCGCCGGGGAGGCGCACCGGTGGACGGGTAAAGGTCCGAAACGTTCCGGCCGACCAGGCCCGCAGCATCGAACGAATTTCCATGGATATGCGCTCGTCGAACAGTAAACCATTATAAATCAATCAATTGCAGAACCGCTCCAAAGCACTCCAGTCCCCTTGCGATCTGGCACAATGCGCATACTTCCAAGTCGAGGACTCCTTCCATGGCCAAGGCGATGGCACGTCACATTCTGCTCGCCAGCGAAGCCGAGGCCGCGCGGCTGAAACAACGCCTGGCCGAGGGCGAGGACTTCGCCCGGCTTGCGCGCCGCCATTCGCTCTGCCCCTCCGGCAAGCGTGGCGGCGATCTCGGCGAGATCCGTCCGGGGCAGTTGGTGCGCCCGATCGATCAGGTGATCTTCCGGAAGGCCCTACGCGAGATCCATGGCCCGCTGAAGTCGCAGTTCGGCTATCACCTGGTGCAGGTGTTCTACCGCGACTGAAGCGCGGCTCCCGCCCGTCGAGCGACGGGCGCACAGGATTTCCCTCTGCAACGCAGCGTCGCCGCTTCCAGCGCCGCCCCAGGAGCGCATCATGTGCGCGGGTTGCACCCTCGTGAAGATAGTTATCTGATGACACACCTCTCCTGACCAGAACCCGTCATGTCCCGCACGCACGCCACAGCCCCCGTACGGAGCGAAAACCCGCAGATCCTCTCCAGCGCCTGCTTCTCCTTTCTCGGCTTCATGAGCATCGGCATCCCAATGGCGGTCATGCCCGGGCTGATCCACCACGAACTGGTCTTCAGCACCCTGGTCGCCGACCTGGTGATCGGCTTGCAGTATCTGGTCAGGTTGCTGGTGCATCCCTTTTCCTGCCGGGTGATCGACAGCGCGGGTCCCAGGCAGGGCGTCGTCTACGGACTGGCCGGTTGCGCCCTGGGCGGCCTGCTGATGCTGCTGGGCACACTCTAGCTGGCCCTGCCGGCGCTCAGCCTGCTCATATTGGTGCTCAGCCGCCTGGTGCTGGGCATGGCCTATAGCGTACTCGGCTCCTTGGCGATCACCTGAGAAATCGGCTAGGTCGGCATCGCGGGTATTGCCCGGGTGATTTCCTAAAACGGCATCGCCAGCTATGGCGCGATCGGTCTGGGAGCGCCCTTCGGTGTCTGGCTGGTAAAAGGCTTCGACCTGCCCGGCATAGGTGCCAGCGTACTGCTGATCGCCCTCTTCGGGCTCGCCATGGCCTGGCGCAAGGCCGGCTTGCCGGTGGTCGCCGGCGAGCGGCCGGGCTTTTTGGAGGTGCTCGGGCGGGTCTCTGCGCACGGCCTGGCCATAGCCCTCGGCTACGGCACCATCGCCGCCTATCATCACCCTTTACTACGGCAGCCGTGGTTGGCTCATCCCCTTGGTCATAGCGCGATTCCCAAGCCCATCGCCAGGGTCCGCCAAATCCGATTGGCGACCGGAACGTCGGGGCTCATGCGAAAATCGCCAGCCCAGCGGCCGCATGTGTCAACTTCGGGTCAGGCGCGTCGATTCTCACCCTCGTTCATTCGGCGGGGCGGAAACGGACGCAACATGAAAACGCGACAGGCGGACGCCCTCGCGATCGTCGCTCCCGCGCTTACCTAACGGCGCCCGTGACCCGGATGGTGAAGCGCGCGCAGGTACATGCCGCCGGCCAGCGGCAGTTCGCCCTCCAGTTCGGCCAGGCTGGCGGTCTGCATCGGCACCGGGTCCTGCAGGTGGCCATGGATCAGCAGGCCGGCCAGCGCGCCGACGAGGGGCTGGTGACTGACCAGCAGGAGCTCCGCCTCGCCGCATTCGGCCAGCCGGTCGAGGACCTGGCATGGATCGACGTCCGGCGTCAGCCAGTCGACCACCTGCAGGCGCGGCGCGCCGTCGAGCAGATCCTTTACCAGCCCGACGGTTTGCCGGGCACGGGCATAGGGGCTGCAGAGCATCGTCCGCAATGGCCTGCCAATCAGGTGCAGAGCGGCCTGGCGAGCCTCCTTGCGGCCATGCCGGGTCAGCTCGCGCTCGGCGTCGGTACGGGCGCGCGGCTCGGCCTCGCCATGTCGCAGCAGCCAGAGTTTCATGGAAGTCTCCTCGCCGCCGAAGCTCAGAAGCCGCTGGTGGAAATGAAATCCACGTCCGTCTTCGGCTCGCCGGTCATCAGCGCCTCGATGACCTGGGCCAGGGTGCGCCCCTCGAAGAGGATGGCGTGCAGACCGGCGACCAGCGGCATGTAGACGTCGAGCTCCTCGGCCTTGGCCTTGAGCACGCGCAGGGTATTGACCCCTTCGGCCACCTCGCCGAGGCGCGCCACCGCCTCCTCCAGGGCGAGCCCCTGGCCGAGGGCATGGCCCACCTGATAGTTGCGGCTCTTCGGCGAGGTGCAGGTGACGATCAGGTCGCCGACCCCGGCCAGGCCGAGGAAGGTCATGGGATTGGCGCCGAGCCGCGCGGCGAAGCGTGTCATCTCGGCGAGGGCGCGGGTGATCAGCATGCTCTTGGTGTTCTCGCCCATGCCCAGCGAAGCGGCCATGCCGGCCATGATCGCGTAGACGTTCTTCAGCGCCCCACCGAGTTCGACGCCGAAGCGGTCGCCGCTGGCGTAGACGCGAAAGGTGCGCCCGTGCAACACGGCCTGCACCGCCTGGCACAGCGCCTCGTCCTCGCTGGCGATGACCGTGGCGGTCAGCGCGTGCTCGGCGATCTCTCGCGCCAGGTTCGGCCCGGAAAGCACGCCGATGCGCGCTCGAGGCGCGATCTCCTCGATAATCTGGCTCATCAGCTTGAAGCTCTGCGCCTCGATTCCCTTGGTGGTGCTGACCAGCATCTTCCCGTCCAGCAGTGCGGACACCGGCTGCAGCACCTGACGCAGGGCGCTGGAAGGCAGCACGATGAAGATCAGCTCGCTGGCCGATACCGTCGTGGCGAGATCGGTGACCGGCTCGACGCCGGGCAATACCCCGATCCCCTTCAGGTAGCGCGGATTCTCCCGCCGGGTGCGGATCGCCTCGGCCTGCTCCGGATCGCGCATCCACAGCCGCACGATGTGCCCGTTCTCCGCCAACAGATTGGCAAGCGCCGTGCCGAAGCTGCCGCCGCCGAGCACCGCGATGGGTTGTTTTGCAATCATCTCGTTCCTCCAGTACGGCAATGGAGCGGCATTATACGGGCGGGACGGGGTCGTCGCGACCAATCATCGGCCAGTCCTTGCGCGGTCAGCGGCACCGGCGTAAGCATTTCGAAACGCAGGCGAACTCCCCAGGGCCGTCGACGGCTCTCCCTCTCTTCAACAAGTGGTAGACTAGGCAATTACGGCCGGCCTCCGTCACTCCGCCTCCATGCTTTGGTACTGCCAACCACGACGCCATGGCAGGGGTGACCGTGCTCGGCATTGTGACTTTCAACACCAGGCAACAGTCTATGACTAGGCTGCCGGAATCGTACCCCCGTTGCCTGCGGCCACCAGACGTTTCGTCCGCCTTTACGAACGGACCATTGAGGAATCTGCATGACCAAACAACACGCCTATACCCGGGAAGACCTGCTGCGCTGCGCTCGCGGCGAGCTGTTCGGTCCGGGTAATGCGCAACTGCCCGCCCCCAATATGTTGATGGTCGATCGCATCACGCATATCAGCGATGTCGGCGGCAAGTATGGCAAGGGCGAAATGGTCGCCGAACTGGACATCAATCCTGACCTGTGGTTCTTCGCCTGCCACTTCGAAGGAGACCCGGTCATGCCGGGCTGCCTCGGCCTCGACGCCATGTGGCAACTGCTCGGCTTCTACCTGGGCTGGCAGGGCAATCCGGGCCGCGGCCGGGCATTGGGCTCGGGCGAAGTCAAATTCTTCGGCCAAGTCCTGCCGACGGCGAAGAAACTCACCTACAACATCCACATCAAGCGCACCATCAGCCGCTCGCTGATCCTCGGCATCGCCGACGGTACGGTCAGCGTCGATGGCCGCGAGATCTACAGTGCCGAAGGCCTGCGCGTCGGCCTGTTCACCTCTACCGACAGCTTTTGAAGGACACCCACATGCGTCGCGTCGTGATCACTGGCCTCGGCATCGTATCCTGCCTGGGCAATGACAAGGACACCGTATCCGCCAATCTGCGTGCCGGCCGGCCAGGGATTCGCTACAACCCCTCCTACGCCGAAATGGGCCTGCGCAGCCAGGTATCCGGTTCCGTCGACCTGAACCTGGAAGCGCTGATCGACCGCAAGGTCTACCGCTTCATGGGTGACGCCGCCGCCTTCGCCTACCTATCCATGGAACAGGCGATCAAGGACGCCGGCCTGACCGCCGAACAGATCTCCAACCCACGTGTCGGCCTGATCGCGGGCAGCGGCGGCGCTTCCACTTTCAACCAGATGGAAGCCATGGATATCCTGCGCGACAAGGGCGTCAAGCGCGTCGGTCCCTATCGCGTGCCGCGCACCATGGGCAGCACCGTCTCCGCCTGCCTGGCCACGCCCTTCAAAATCAAGGGCGTGAACTACTCGATCTCCTCGGCCTGCGCCACCAGCGCCCATTGCATCGGCAGCGCCATGGAGCAGATCCTGATGGGCAAGCAGGATATGGTCTTCGCCGGTGGCGGCGAAGAGGAGCATTGGAGCCAGAGCTTCCTGTTCGACGCCATGGGCGCCCTTTCCACCCAGTACAACGCCACCCCGGAGAAAGCCTCGCGCGCCTATGACGCCAAGCGCGACGGCTTCGTCATCGCCGGCGGCGGCGGCATGGTGGTGGTCGAGGAATTAGAGCACGCCCTCAAGCGTGGCGCGAAGATCTACGCCGAAATCGTCGGCTACGGCGCCACCTCCGACGGCTACGACATGGTCGCCCCGAGCGGCGAAGGCGCGGTGCGCTGCATGCAACTGGCGCTGGCCACGGTCGACGGCCCGATCGACTACCTGAACACCCACGGCACTTCGACCCCGGTCGGCGACCTGGCCGAAGCCAAGGCCGTGCGCAACGTATTCGGAGACAAGGCCCCGGCGATCAGCTCGACCAAGAGCCTGTCCGGCCACTCGCTGGGCGCCGCCGGCGTGCAGGAAGCGATTTACGGCCTACTGATGATGGAAGGCAACTTCATCGCCAGCTCGGCCAACATCGAGGAACTGGACCCGGAAGTGGCCGATCTGCCGATCGTCCGCCAAACCCGCGAGAACGTCGTCCTGAACACCGTGATGAGCAACAGCTTCGGCTTCGGCGGCACCAACGCCACCCTGGTGTTCAAGCGCTGGCAGGGTTGACTCCGCCCGCTACGCAGACGCCCCGCTACGCCGGGGCGTCCTGCTTTTCGCCACCCTAATTGCTGGCGGAAGGATGGATCGGCGACGACGCAGGCTCGACCTGCCCAGCGGCACCGAAGCGCTCGACGAATGCCTGCTCGATGAGCTGTCGAGTCAAGGCAGCGGAACAGGGACAGGTGGACGAATAACCGATCTGTAGCGTGGCATCCAGCGACAGCCGGCCCGCCTCCCAGATGCCCTCCAGCCGGACGGGATAGGATTTCCAGCCGCTCAGGCCTTGGGTCAACAAGGCCGGACGTCGGCACAGCAGGGAAAACGCCAGCGTCAAGCGGGCCCGGGTCGAATTGCAGTCCGCGTGGCTGGACACCATTTCCCGCAGCAGTACCGCTAGCGACGCGGCATTCAGCCTGTCGCGTCCGGCGAAGCCGTCCAGAAGCCGGTACAGGCGGGACATGTGAATGCCTTTGATGGCGGGGTCGGGCAGATCGACCTGAACCTCCGCCCGCGCATGGACGGGATACGCGAACTCTGGCTCGTCCAGCAGGATCGGCACATCGATGCCGTCCATGCCCACCCAGTCCAGGGGGCACGGGTGGCGGACAGCTCCGTCAGGGCGACGTCGGGCAGCGGGATACTCATGGCTGTACTGGTCTCGTTGGGTCTGGCAAGGCTCGGGGCACGAGCATCATGCGACTGCCGACAGCTTTCGGTTGTAGTGGGGATTCCCTACAAAAATGCTTGTTATAACATAACAAAAACATCATCACATGAATAGGCAAGGCAAGACTCTGTGGACTCGCCATATGCACAGACGCCGTTTACTGAAACTCCTGCTCGCCGGTCTCGCCCTCCCCCTTCCCGCTGCCGCTCACCCGGCCCGGCAACTCGTCGGCATCCGTAGCTGGCGCAGTTCGGGCAAGCTGCGCGTGGTGCTGGATCTCAGCGGCCCCGTCGAGCACCGGACCTTTGAACTGGCCGCGCCACGGCGGCTGATCGTCGACCTGGAGGACACCCGCCTGAACACCAGTCTCGCCGGGCTGCCGCTCGCCCAAGGTCCGATCCGCTCGCTGCGCAGCGGCCTGCAGGGTGCCGGTATACGGCTGGTGTTCGACTTGAGCGAGCCGGTCCTGGTGAACAGTTTCCTGCTGGCGCGTGGCGAAGGGAGAGGACATAGGCTGGTACTGGACTTCCAGCCGCGCACACCGCCGGTCCAGGCCGCGGTCATCGCGCGCCCGGCGGCCATCGGCGACGGACAACGGGACATTGTCGTGGTGATCGACGCCGGTCATGGCGGCAAGGACCCCGGCACGACGGGACAGGAAAAAGCGGTGGCGCTGGCCATTGCCCGCCCGCTGGCGAAAAAGGTCGATGGCCGGAGCGGCTTCAGCCCGTCTGGTACGCAACGAAGACGTTTTCATACCGCTGCGCAAACGTGTCGAGGTGGCCCGCCGTTACAACGCCGACATGTTCATCTCCATACATGCCGATGCCGCCCCAGCTCATACCGCGTCCGGCGCGTCTGTCTTCGCCCTGTCGCAGGGAGGCGCCACATCCACAACGGCGCGCTGGCTCGCCGAACGGGAAAATCGCGTCGATCTGCTCGGTGCGCGGCATTCGTTTTCCCTGGAAGACAGGGACCCGATGCTCGCCGGCGTCATCCTGGACATGTCCATGACGGCGACCATCACCACCAGTCTCGACCTCGGCAAGAACATTCTCGACAGTCTGCAAGGCGTTGCCGGCGCTCACCAGAAGCGCGTCGAGCAGGCCGGTTCGCGGTGCTCAAGTCGCCGGACATTCCGTCGGTACTGGTGGAAACCGGCTTTATATCCAACATCGTCGACTGTCGCAAACTGGTCGACCCGCGCCACCAGCGGAAGGTGGCGAACGCCATCTTCGACGGCCTGTTCCAGCACTTTCAAGCCAGACCGCCGCAGGGCAGCTCCTGGCGAAGATGAAAGAAAGCCAGGACGCCTGAAAGCGCCAGCAGGGAGCGGGTGGACGCGGCATCGAAGCGGACGGCGCGCTCTGCCGGAGCGACGCCACGCCGTCGCGGAACGCATCTAGTCGCATCCCTTCAGGCGGTTGCAGGATACCCGCCCGCGATCGCCAGCGGAGGTGGAGAAGCGGCTGATGACGTTCCAGCCGAATTGGCGACTCATGCCGATCCACACATTGCCATCGCTGCTCACGCCGCTGAAGAACTGGACGCGCCCGAAGCGCGTGCTGGTCTGCGCCCAGAAAAGGCCGCTGGCGGCGTCGTAGCCACGCAGAAACAGATCGTTTCCCCGCCGTACCTACCGTAGTGGCCGCCACGACCGTCGTCGCAATGCAGCAGCATGGCGCTACGCGCGCAGCGGACGGCGACTTCGGAGAGCACCGGTATCTCGGCTCCCGCAGGCGCGATGCCGCTCAGCGACAGGCTCAGAAGCAGCGGCGGCAGCAAACGGACAGTGTTCGCCATGGCTACGCCTTCCCGGCCGCTCATTGAAATCATTCTCTACGCACGAAATTGAAACTATATAACATTTTTCGGGAGAGCCTTCATGCCGGTGGCGACGGCCAGGGCAATCGCATGAAATCGTCCGATACCGGACTGGAAAGACTGTGTGAGCCTTGGCATGGCTGCTTGCCGAGGGGCCGGATACCTTCTGTTTCGGCCCCCGGCCGAGTCACTTTTTCTTGTCTGGCCAAGAAAAAGTAACCCAAAAGAAGGCCACCCCCTCATCCGGCCCTGCGCTTCGCTCCGGGTTCCCTCCCTACATCGCCGCTCCAGGGGCTCGCCGCGAAGGGCCATCCATGGCCCATCGCGGCTCTCGCGGCATCCTTGCCGCTCGACCCCTTCCACGACGATTCCGCTCGGCCTTCTGAAGGGGGCATCCGGCGTTGCCTGACAGGCCGTGCCACAGGAAGAGCAAAAGCCCCTTCAGGCAGCACGGAACCGACTCCCGTTCAAGAGGCCGAGCGCAGGTGTCGCGGAGGGGGACGCGAGGCAGGACGCCGAGCGAGTCGCGAAGGGACAGGGATGTCCCTTCGCGACGTGCCCCTGGAACGGCGCCAGAGCGAGGGAACCCCGGCGAGCCGGGGCCGGATGACCGGGCGCGCTTTCTCTTTGGTTACTTTCTCTTTGCGCGCGCAAAGAGAAAGTGACTCAGCCGGGGGGCCGAAACAGGGAGTATCCGCCCCCTCGGCAAGCAGCCGATGCACCGGATTTGAAGACCACGCCAGAACGACCAGGCACACAATCTTTCCAGTCCGATATCAGGCGAGCACTTCATGCGATTGCCCTGTGGCGAGGGCGAAGCTGCCGCCGTGCACCATGAGCGCGTCTCATGCAAAAGCGGCCCCGCCTCGAAAGCCGTGCAGCTTTGCTATTATCTGCACCCTTTCCCCCCGGCTTTACCCAGGTATTTTCTTCATGTCCGACCGCGCCGCCCGTCTTCATGCCCTCCAGCAAGCCCTCAAGGAACGCATCCTGATCCTCGACGGCGGCATGGGTACCATGATCCAGAGCTACAAGCTGGAGGAATCCGATTACCGCGGTACGCGCTTCGCCGACTGGCCACAGGACGTCAAGGGCAACAACGACCTGCTGCTGCTGACCCGCCCGGACATAATCCAGGCCATCGAGCAGGCCTACCTGGACGCCGGCGCCGATATCCTCGAAACCAACACCTTCAACGCCACCCGGGTGTCCCAGGCCGACTACGGCATGGAAGAGCTGGTCCACGAACTGAACGTGGAAGGCGCGCGCCTGGCCCGCCAGGTGGCCGACGCCAAGACCGCCGAGAACCCGGCCAGGCCGCGCTTCGTCGCCGGGGTGATCGGCCCGACCAGCCGCACCTGCTCGATCTCCCCGGACGTCAACAACCCAGGCTACCGCAACGTCACCTTCGACGAGTTGGTGGACAATTACACCGAGGCCACCCGTGGCCTGATCGAGGGCGGCGCCGACCTGATCCTCATCGAGACCATCTTCGACACCCTGAATGCCAAGGCGGCGATCTACGCCGTGCAGCAGGTGTTCGAGGAGAACGGCGTTTCACTGCCGATCATGATCTCCGGCACCATCACCGACGCCTCCGGCCGCACCCTGTCCGGGCAGACCACCGAGGCCTTCTGGAATTCGCTGCGCCACGCCGAGCCCATTTCCGTGGGCCTGAACTGCGCCCTCGGCGCCAAGGACCTGCGCCCCTACCTGGAAGAGCTGGCGACCAAGGCCGACACCCACGTCTCCGTCCACCCCAACGCCGGCCTGCCCAACGCCTTCGGCGAATACGACGAGACGCCCGCGCAGATGGCCGTGGTGATCGAGGAATTCGCCACCGCGGGCTTTCTCAACATCGTCGGCGGCTGCTGCGGCACTACCCCGGCGCACATCCGGGCCATCGCCGAGGCGGTGGCCAAATACCCACCGCGCGCCATCCCCGAGATCCCGCGCGCCTGCCGCTTGTCGGGCCTGGAGCCCTTCACCATCGACCGCGATTCGCTGTTCGTGAACGTCGGCGAGCGCACCAACATCACGGGCTCCGCTAGGTTCGCCCGGCTGATCCGCGAAGAGAACTACGCCGAGGCACTGGATGTGGCGCGCCAACAGGTAGAAGCCGGCGCCCAGGTGATCGACATCAACATGGATGAAGGCATGCTGGATTCGAAGGCGGCGATGGTCACCTTCCTCAACTTGATCGCCTCCGAGCCGGACATCTCCCGCGTACCGATCATGATCGACTCCTCCAAGTGGGAGGTGATCGAGGCGGGCCTCAAGTGCATCCAGGGCAAGGGCATCGTCAACTCGATCTCCATGAAGGAAGGCGTCGAGCCCTTCAAGCACCACGCCCACCTGTGCAAGCGCTACGGCGCCGCCGTGGTGGTGATGGCTTTCGACGAAGCAGGCCAGGCCGACACCGCCGCGCGCAAGCGGGAAATCTGCCGGCGCTCCTACGACATCCTGGTCGACGAGGTGGGCTTCCCGCCGGAAGACATCATCTTCGACCCGAACATCTTCGCCGTCGCCACCGGCATCGAGGAACACAACAACTATGCGGTGGACTTCATCGAGGCCTGCGCCTACATCCGCGACAACCTGCCCTACGCCTTGTCATCCGGCGGCGTGTCCAACGTGTCCTTCTCCTTCCGCGGCAACAACCCGGTGCGCGAGGCGATCCACTCGGTATTCCTCTACCACGCCATTCGCAACGGCCTGACCATGGGCATCGTCAACGCCGGGCAACTGGAGATCTACGACGAGATCCCCGAAGAGCTGCGCGCCAAGGTCGAGGACGTGGTGCTCAACCGCCACCCCGGCGCCACCGAGGCGCTGCTGGCCATCGCCGACCGGTACAAGGGCGACGGCACCGTCAAGGAGGCCGAAACCGAGGAGTGGCGCGGCTATCCGGTGGGCAAGCGCCTGGAGCACGCGCTGGTCAAGGGCATCACCACCTGGATCGTCGAGGACACCGAGGAATGCCGCCAGCAGTGCGCACGACCCATCGAAGTCATCGAAGGCCCGTTGATGAGCGGCATGAACGTGGTCGGCGACCTGTTCGGTGCCGGCAAGATGTTCCTGCCCCAGGTAGTCAAGTCCGCGCGGGTGATGAAGCAGGCGGTGGCCCACCTGATCCCCTTCATCGAGGCAGAAAAGGGCGATGCGCCGGAAGCCAAGGGCAAGATCCTCATGGCCACGGTAAAGGGCGACGTGCACGACATCGGCAAGAACATCGTCGGCGTGGTGCTCGGCTGCAACGGCTACGACGTAGTCGACCTCGGCGTGATGGTGCCGGCGGAGAAGATCCTGCAGACCGCCCGCGAGGAAAAGTGCGACATCATCGGCCTCTCCGGCCTGATCACCCCGTCGCTCGACGAGATGGTCCACGTCGCCAAGGAAATGCAGCGCCAGGGCTTCGCCTTGCCGCTGATGATCGGCGGCGCCACCACCTCCAAGGCGCACACCGCGGTGAAGATCGAACCGCAGTACGCCAACGACGCGGTGGTCTACGTCACCGACGCCTCGCGCGCGGTGGGCGTGGCCACCTCGCTGCTGTCGAAGGAGCTGAAGCCCGACTACGTGGCGAAGATCCGCACCGACTACGCCGAGGTGCGCGAGCGCACCGCCAACCGCGGCGCCCGCGCCGAACGCCTGAGCTACGCCCAGGCCGTAGCCAACAAGCCGCAGCTCGACTGGAGCGGCTACCGGCCGCCGCAGCCCGCCTTCACCGGCGTCAAGGTGCTGGAGGACATCGACCTCGCGGTGCTCGCCGGCTACATCGACTGGACGCCCTTCTTCATGTCCTGGGACCTGGCCGGCAAGTACCCGCGCATCCTCGAGGACGCAGTGGTCGGCGAAGCCGCCACCGTGCTGTTCAAGGACGCCCAGGGGATGCTGAAGAAGCTGATCGACGAGAAACTCATCCGTGCCAAGGCCGTCTTCGGCTTCTGGCCGGCCAACCGGGTGCGCGACGACGACCTGGAACTCTACGGCGACGACGGCCGGCCGCTGGCCACCCTGCACCACCTGCGCCAACAGGCCGCCAAGCCCGACGGCAAGCCCAACCAGTCGCTGGCCGACTTCGTCGCGCCGAAGGACTCGGGCGTCACCGACTATGTGGGCGGCTTCATCGTCACCGCCGGCATCGGCGCCGAGGAACTGGCCAAGGCCTACCAGGACCAGGGCGACGATTACAACTCGATCATGGTCAAGGCCCTGGCCGACCGCCTAGCCGAAGCCTGCGCCGAATGGCTGCACGAGCGGGTGCGCAAAGAATACTGGGGCTATGCGCGGGACGAGCGGCTTTCCAACGAGGAACTGATCAAGGAGCAATACAAGGGCATCCGCCCCGCCCCCGGTTACCCGGCCTGCCCCGACCACACGGAAAAAGGCACCCTGTTCCGCCTGCTCGACCCTCAGGGCACTAGCGGCGTGACCCTCACCGAACACTACGCAATGTTCCCCGCCGCCGCCGTCAGCGGCTGGTACTTCGCCCACCCCGAGGCGAAATACTTCGCCGTCGGAAAGATCGACCGGGATCAGGTGGAAAACTACTCGCAACGCAAGGGGCAAAGCGTCGAGGAGAGCGAGCGGTGGCTAGCGCCGAATCTGGGATATGAGGGGTAATGATGTACTACTCAAACGGTAACAGGAGAAAGGCTTATGCCGAAGGCAGGCCAGATTTTCGAGCGTATTTTGCTGACCAACGATGATGGGTTCGAGGCGTCAGGATTGCGCATCCTGGAGCAAGTCGCCGCTACTTTGGCAAGGGAGGTCTGGGTGGTTGCGCCGGAACACGATCAGAGTGGCACGTCGCACTCGCTTAGCCTTCATGAACCATTACGTGTTAGCTGCAAAGGTGAAAGGCGCTTTGCTGTCCTTGGAACTCCTGGGGACTGCGTTGTGATAGGGGTACATCATCTGATGTCTGGTAAACCACCGGAGATAATTCTTTCCGGTGTCAATTGTGGCGCAAATCTTGGTGTGGAAACGGTATTTTCCGGTACTGTCGGCGCTGCTATGACCGGCATGCTTCTTGGTATTCCCTCCATCGCATTGAGCCAATCTTTCAGTGATCGGGACGCAATTTTCTGGGAAACGGCTCGAACCCTGGCTCCCGAGGTCATTCGAACCCTCGCAGCTTTAAATTGGAGTCGGAATACCTGCCTCAACGTCAATTTCCCTGATTGTCCTGCAGACTGCGCCGGCCCGCTGACCCTGACCCGCCAAGGTGTCGGCCTGCTGGACGGAGTCGACGTCGTGTCGCGCTCAGATCCAAGAGCTATCGACTATCACTGGTTACAGCTCCATCGTTCTCCTCGACAGGATACCGAGGGAACCGAGACGGCTGCGGTCGCGGCGGGCTGCATCGCCGTCACCCCGTTGCGATTCGAGCGGACACACGGTGAGACACTTGCAGAAATGCGGATAGCCTTGGCTTCGATGGAGTGAGTATCAAGGATGGGTGTAGAAATGTAGCCAATGGGACGGCCCCATCCTCATCCCACTCCAATGCTGAAACACCAAAATGATAAGTGTGAGTTGCCAATCATCTTCAGCTTGAGGAGAAGTCCAATGGACATTATTCGGCCTTGGCCTGCGGTAGCTGCTGCGTCGGGGGGCGATCTGCCTGACGCAGTATCTATAAGAGGCACAGTAAATGTATCTATTGCCTCAAACGCAACATCGAGAGAGCTGAGGCGGTAGACATGGGTACAGGGCCGAACACCCGTTCTGGGTGATCAAGCGGCAGTTCGGCTACGCGAGGTGTGTTTCTGCGACTTTGTGAAAAATGCCACGCAATAAGTGACGTTGTTTGCGTTGTCAAATTTGTGGATGGTGCGTCGATATGTACCCACGAATGCAAGAGAGTTCATTTGTAAGGCGGAAAATACTTGTCAAATATCTTTCGAGGCAAAACATTGAATCCAGGGAGTATCAAATAGCCGCGATTAATGTGTGAGCCTGTATTTTTGCTCTCGGTAGGCAGGCTAAGAGAAATAGTTAAGACTATTCCAGCCTATCCTCATCTGGGTTATATAGTAGGGTTCAAACTGAACGAAAGTGCTACTTCAGCAGATTGATTGAGACTTGTTTAGAGCCTCCCTAAAATGAGGCCGTAGTACTAATAATGAGTTTGCTCAAAACAATATAGTAATTGATTGACATGGCGTAAACACAATTATAGCCACAATATATGTAGCGATTGAGCCAATCTTAAGGAGGCCTAGCATGTTGGAAGCTGCGCAGTCTATTTCACTAAGCGCAAATCAAATCGTTTCCTATGATGTTGTGTTGTGCGACAACATAATGGATGTCGTATCCAAGTGCGTTGAGTTTGATGCAGAGGACGATACGAATACGGTGAGGGGCGTATTTGTCGACGCAGGCCTTCCTGAGCACTTCAAGCGTCATTTTCTCGAAAAGCTATCTTCCATCGGCGTTCATTATGTTGCTACCGAAGTGCCAGGCGACGAGGAAAATAAAGTGCTACCGGAGGTACTTAAAGTTGTCGAGCAGATGAATGCGCTTGGCGTTAAGAGACGGTCTGCTCCGTGCATCGTCATAGGAGGTGGTGTAGCGCTAGACGTGGTGGGGTTCGCAGCAAGTTTATATCGCTGCAGGGTACCTTATATTCGGGTACCGACAACTTTGCTTTCTATGGTGGATGTCGGGGTGGCGGCAAAGACTGCCGCCAACTATCTCGGATATAAAAATCGGATAGGAACATTTCATCCAGCCGCATTGACGCTTGTCTTTCCAGAGTATCTTTCTACCCTGCCGAGGCGGCAGATATCAAACGGTGCAGGTGAGATCTTCAAACTTGCCGTGATAAAGGACAAGGATCTATTCGATACTCTAGATCACTATGGCCCGACCTTCATTAGCGCCAGAGAGCTCTACAGTGACGAGACAAAAGATATTATTCTTAGGTCACTTAACGGTATGGCTGTAGAGCTGGAAAATAATCTTTGGGAATACAATCTTCAACGTGTAGTAGATTACGGACATTCATTCAGCCCACTCGTCGAGATGACCTATATTAATGAACTCCTGCATGGCGAGGCAGTAACGTTGGATTGTCTGTTTAGCGCTATTCTATCCTTTAATCGAGATCATCTCTCGGGCAAGGAACTGGAGCGACTCTTTAACGTTGCCAAGAAACTTGGCCTACCAACCTTTCACAGGGGATTTGCGGATGTTTCTTTGCTAGAAAAGGCCCTGAAGGACACAAAAATCCATCGGAATGGTAGCCAGAACCTACCGCTGATGGACGGTATTGGATCTGCGCTCTTTGTCAACGATATTTCATCTAACGAGATCCAACGCGCTTCTGAACTGATGGCTCAGCTGTCAACTTTGACCGAAATATTATCGATACCCGCGGGGGTTCAAAGAGTTAGATATTAAGGGAGAATCCCCTGCGCTAAAAGGCTCTTCAACATATCGCTCGTTACAATCTACGTGTCGTTTGATATATTGTTATAGTATTGCTTATTTGATGGGACGGCCTGGTTCCGAGCGTTACATTGATCACGGGATAGAATTTATATTGGGCCGTTTGTCAGACAAACGGCACGGTGGATTCTTTCATGGCATAAGCGATGATGAAGAGTGTAACCCAGATAAAGACGCCTACGGCCACGCGCTCACATTACTGGCAAGTGCTGCAGCCGTAGCCATCGGACATCCAAAGGGGCAAAGTCTTCTATCAAGCACAACGGAAGTTATTTTCAATCGCTTCTGGGACGTGGATGCGGGAGCTTCGCAGGACTCCTTTTCAGTAGATTGGGAACGATCTGTTAATTACCGAGGACAAAATGCAAACATGCATCTCGTGGAAGGCCTCATGGCTGCCTACGAGGTCACAAAAGATAGCAGCTATCTCGATAAAGCCGTCAGTATCTCAGATTTGTTTATCAATAGGTTTGCACGCAATAATGACTGGCATATCCTCGAGCATTTTGATGAGAACTGGAATCCGCTTTACAATTACGAGCTAGATCCTATTTTTAAGCCAAGAGACACTGGGCGATACCATGGTGATCTGGAAGCTGGACCGCTTGGGACGCTCCCTCAAGCACTTGGTCGAGTTGGTCGGCGAACTGGCGGAGCACAAGGTCGGCTTGCAGAGCCTCAACGATCCCATCGACACTACCCACGCCCAAGGCCGACTGGTGTTCAACCTTTTCGCCTCGCTAGCTGAGTTCGAGCGCGAGCTGATCCGCGAACGCACCCAGGCTGGCCTGTCGGCCGCACGGGTGCGGGGCCGCGTCGGAGGGCGCCCAGTGCTCGGAGGCGAGATCAATGCCCCCCTGTCCCGCCGCCGGCCGAGTCGACTGGCATACGGGTGGCCATCATCACGCTGCGTCTGACGGTGATGAACAACAGCAAGTTCGTGCGGGGCTGGAAGCGGGCCACGGAGAACATCGAGCGCTACTGCCTCAAGCCCTACACCATGAAGCGGCTGGAGACGGGCCATTACGGGCTGACCATTCCGTATCGGAGTGACGACGAGTTGGACAAGACCATGCATGACCTGCTGACGGAGATCAGCCAGGAAGTTGACATGCGCAACTGCTTTGTCGAGATGGACACCTGGGAAGAAGGCACCGAGCGCAGGTGGTAGGGCCTAAGTGCACTTTCTGTTCCGTTGCTCCCCAAACCCCGTCTACGCCGCCAGGGCTGCGAAAGCGCACCGACCACCGCCGACAAGCCGGCGCAGCTACTCGAGAAAAGCCTGGCCAATCCCGGCGTGCTGGCGATTCGACGGCCTGCCGCTGCACCGCTTCGAGAAGGTGCTCGCCAGCCACGGCATCGAGATCCCCCGGCAGACCCTGGCGCGCTGGGCGATCCAGTGCGGCGAACAGCTGCAACCCTTGCTCAACTTGATGCGCGACCGGCTGCTGGAAAGCCCGGTGATCCACTGCGACGAGACCCAGGTGCAGGTGCTCAAGGAGCCGGACCGGGACCCAAGCAGCCAATCCTAGATGTGGGTGCAAACGGGCGGCCTGCCGGAGAAGCCGGTGATCCTCTTCGACTACAGCTCCAGCCGGGGCAGGCAGTGCCTTTGCGCCTGCTCGCAGGCTTCAGCGGCTACCTGATGACCGACGACTACGTCGGCTACAACGCCCTGGCTGCACAGCCGGGCATCGAGCGTCTGGGCTGTCGGGCCCATGCAAGGCGCAAGTTCGTCGAGGCACAGCAGGTGCAGCCCAAAGGCAAGACCGGCCGCGCCGACCAGGCGTTAGCCTGGATCAATCGGCTGCCATCGAACGCGAACTCAAGCAGGCCAGCGACGCCGAACGCCTGGAGGCGCGCCAGCAGCGCAGCCTGCCGGTCCTCGCCCAGCTCAAGGCCTGGCCGGACAAGACCTTGCCGCAGGGCACGACGTAGAATGCCCTGGGCAAGGCGGTGAACTACTTGGCCAGCAACTGGAGCCGGCTCATACGCTATACCGAGGCGGGCTACCTGCCGATCGACAACAACCGTGCCGAACGGGCCATTCGCCCGTTCGTCATCGGCCGCAAGAACTGGCTGTTCAGCGACATGCCCAAAGGCGCGACGGCCAGCGCACGGCTCTACAGCCTGGTGGAAACCGCCAGGGCCAACGGACAGGAGCCCTATGCCTGGCTGCGCCACGTCCTCGAACGCCTGCCGACAGCACGAAGCGTCGAAGAGTATGAGGCGTTGCTGCCGTGGAACTGCATTCCGACGGTGCCACTGTAAAAGACCGACTCGGCCGTTAACAGACGGGTTTTATGGATCGCTTTCTTACAGGCGCACCTCTTCTGCTACTGGCGCGCCATCCACAGGTGGGGTTTGGGGAGCAACTGAACCAAAAACCAACGTAAGGCTGAATTAGAGTTCATCGCTGCCGAAAACATGAGCAGTTATCCAGATTTTGTTTTGGCGAATGGCTTTTCCGCGCTGCTTTTCATGCATTGGACTGCCCTGGCGTCAAGGGCTATAAAAGTCCGACAAAACGATCGTTTGTTGGACGCTACGCTAGCGCCCCCAGTGATCAGTCACAGTTAATCTTGGGTGTAACTTTTTCCATTGCAGGCTTACCTGATCAATTGCAGGCTCATTCACAAATAGCGTCGGTTTTCTCCCGGCGACAGTCGCAAATAATTCTGGCTCGCGAACTGTGGTAAATGCAGGTTTGCCGTCTGTGAAATACAGGTCGCCATACCTAGTTACGACCATTAATCGTTAATTGCAATCAATTAGTGGATGACTACGTAGTGGTTATAGCGATCAACTTTCATCTCTATGAGCGTTGTTGTGTTGGAGAAAATAAAAGATGGTCTATCATTGTCATGACGATCCTTATTAGATGTATACAGCAGGACATTTTGCAGTCGGCCGATTTCATACCGAATACCTTTTTCTACATCAGGAATATATATACGCACAGTTATGGCGATATCCTGACCAAGAAGCTCCTTAGCCTCATCCAGCAGCGCATTTAGATCAGCCAGGTTCACTAGAAAGCGACGAAAGCTCGGGTCTTGGCGGTTGGTATAAAACCCTGCAGCAATGATGGACTGCAGGCGAGCACTTAGCCTCTCTTCATTCTCTGAAAAGGTCTTTTCATCGTTAATGACGAGATGATCAATGATCCGCTCAAATTTGAGAAGACTAAACTCCAGGCTAAAGTCGGTAACAGCGGCGCCAAAATCGTCAACGGCACGAACAATAAACTGCTGGAAAACTGGTTTCGGATTCTCGCTATTTTTATAATTAGCGAGCCGCAGAGTATCCAGCTCTTTGATAAACTCTCCGAAAGAGTGCTCATCCTCTTGTCGAAGAGCTCTCCGGATAAGCCCGGAAACTTGATTTTCATTTTTCTCATGAATTTCAGATATAATGCTGCCGTGGTTATACCCAGATAGAACCGTAAAGGCAAAATCAACCGGAGGTCGATATCTCGACCAACGGAAAGGTTCGTAATCACCGTTGTCATTTTCTGGCTTTCTGAAATCCAAGTGAATCTTTGCACTATCGAGGCAAGTACCAGCGATCACGACTGTCCCGTCAGTTCCCGGCGAGTTGACGAGACCACGAATTCCATCGTAATCCTCCAATCCAGCAATAATCGTCAGCTGGATCTGCTTCCGATTGTACCAAGGTTTTTCGACCAGTAGATCGCGGTGGGCCAACTCCCACTGGAAGGGGCTTGCCAGCTCGAGAGAATCTAGGATTTTTTGCCCCACCTCCAGAAAATCACCAACCTTCCAACGCCCCTTAACCAAGCTCCCCAGAAACGACTTGCCCCGATGGGCAAGGGGGGAGCCAAAGTTAGCGGGAGCCAACATGACGATCTTCTTGACCGGACAAGCGTCAATACGGCCCTGATCTCCATAATAGGTTGCAATCCAGTGGCGAATGACCAGACCCCCCGTAGAATGGACTATGATGCTAAAGGTATGATCGCTGTTACCGCCTTGTTGAACCAGATTCTTTGCAATCAGAGCATCATTCAGCCCATCGACCACATCATTCAAGGTAAGGCTGTCCTCGCGCGACTGGTAATCGACATATAAAACAGTATCGACTTTGCCAACGTCTTTATCAATCAAAAATTTTTTCAGTTTCTCGAAAGACTCCGAGCAGTCGCTATAACCATGAATAATCAAGGTGTAGTGCATGACAATCCTTCCATGGTTTTTATCAGAAATGACTAAAATTACAGCCGTACATCAGACTTCATTTATAGACAAGTTTTGATTCTTGCTTTCTATGCGGACGAACGTGGTTGTGAGCGAAGCGGCAGTTTTTGGCCAGCGTGCACTTGTGAGTCGATTCTTTGCCACCCAAGTCAGACACACTTTATCAGACTGATTTCCTCCAAGGATCTGATACGCGGTGTCATCTTCGCCAACATAGAAACCAATATGGCCTTTTCCGCTGTCCTTTGATAGTCTCCAGAACACCATTATCGCGCCGAAGCGAGGCTCGGTGCGAGCCCCGAATGTCTCCCATTGGCGAGCGCCCAACGGATTTCTCGGAAGTATCTCTTGCGGTAGGGTTGCTCCAATACAGTGCGCAACGAATAGTCCACACCATGGAACCTCATCAGCGGGATATTTGATATCGAGCTGCTCCGCCCAATCGAGGATAATCGGGTTATTGCTGTGGCCCAAAATCTCTTTAGTACCCAGTAGGCTTCTAGCCTCCTCAAACCAGGGAATTAATTGAGTAAAGACTGAGGAAACTAAAGGGATATCTGTAAATAGTGCTTCTGTTGTCTTTGGCCCGACAATTCCGTCGACTTCAAGCTGGTGAGCCAGCTGGAACTGCTTAACTGCGGCAATGGTTTTACGCCCCCAGATACCATCAACTTCACCCGGATCAAAACCTTTTTCCTTCAATGCTTGTTGAATCTGTCTGACGAGTTTTACTCCACTTCCCATATCAATCTCCTTGTGAGGCTACATGTATCCATCTGTTGTTGAATGGGATCGCTCTGGGCATGAGATCGGCTTACTTTGCCAATGCGTCTGGCTGCCTATTCATGACAATCTCCTCCAAGAAGCGAACTTGGCCGGAAACTATCTTCGGCTAACGAAAGCCCTGTCGTACGCTGGGCTGGATAGCCACTTGAAATCAACGCTAGATGCTCGTCCGTTGGCCGTCATCTCTTCTTGGCGAAAAATTTCACGTCGCTCGCGCCGGACTCGGTCGCCGGGTTGGCGGTACGGTTTTATTCCTGACAAAACCTTATCATTAATTACAATGAGGCAGCCATCGGTGGCGCCCCGCCACTAGACGAACCCTCGGGAGCCTCCCGCCGAAGGACAACGCCGCACGCATCCGCCGCGATTTCGAAACCCTGTAGAATCGGCTGCCCGGCCCGGTCTTCACCTGGCTCGCGCCACGGAGGCTCCACCCGCCACCCGGCGATGGCGTCTACCAGGAACGGGAAGCCCGGCTCCAGGGCCTGTACGAGGACGGCGAACGGGACCGCGCGCCTTTCGACGCCGCCAGGGCGTGGGTCGAGGCGCTGCCTCTCGGGGAACCGCCCGCGCCGCAGGCACCCCGGCATGATGAATGAGCCGATCGAACGGGAGGAACGGCCGGGCGAGCTGACGGTCGCCGGCGAACGCCGCCTCAGCGCCGCCGAGTTCCAGGGCCTGGCCCGGGTGCCGGCCGCCACCGAGTGGTTCGCCAACCTCGACAACCCGCGCACCCGCCGCGCCTACCGGGGCGACCTCGAAGACCTCTGCGCCTTTCTCGGCCTGCAGGCGGCGGAGCAGTTTCGCGACGTCACCCGCGCCCATGTGCTGGCCTGGCGGAGCAGCCTGGAGCAGCGCGGTCTCTCCGCCGCCACGGTCCGCCGCAAGCTCGCCGCCCTCACCAGCCTCTTCGTCCACCTGCTCGACTGCAACGCGCCGGCCGGCGGAAATCCGGTACACGGCGTCAAGCGGCCCAAGCTCGAAATGAATGAAGGCAAGCCCCCGGCTCTCGGCGATCATTAGGCCCGGGTCCTGCTCGACGCCCCCGATCCCGCCACCCTGAAGGGCCACCGCGACCGGGCGCTCCTCGCCGTGCTGCTCTATCACGGCCTGCGCTGCTAGGAAGCCGCCCGCCTAGCCGTCCACGACCTCAAGGACCGCCGCGGCCTCAAGCACCTGAAAGTCCACGGCAAGGGCGGCAAGCTGCGCTACCTGCCCCTGCAGCCGATCGTCGCCGAGCGTATCCATCTTTATCTGGAGGCCTCGGGACACCGCCTCGACGAGCCCAAAGCGCCGTTGTTCCTACCCCTGCGCGGCAAGAAAACCGGGATGGGGATCTCTGCCGACGGGATCTACGCCCTGGTCGGCGCCTACGCCAGGGCCGCCAGCGTCATAATCGAGGGCCTCAGCGTCCACAGCCTGCGCGTCACCGCCGCCACCAACGCTCAGGAATACAAGGCGGACATCGCCAAGGTCCAGCAGTGGCTGGGCCATGCCAACATCAGCACCACCCGGCTCTACGACCTCCGGTACCTGCGAGCGGAGGATTTGCTCACCTTTAAGGTGCACTACTGACCGCTAGGATCACGAAATTGCCTGCACAGGCGCAAGTCGCTGACTTGGAACCAAGGGGCAGAAATGGCCCAGCATAGGCAGTTACGCATCGAAACAGGTTTGGACATCTACTTCTGTGATCCGCGAAGCCCGTGGCAGAGGGGCACGAACGAGAACACCAACGGGCTTTAACAGTTTGATTTAAGAACCATCATAGCTGTGCAATACTAGCCAATATGGATAGATTGGTGAGCATTGGTGAAGCCGCCAAGGCGCTGGGCGTGTCGATCACGACGCTGCGCCGCTGGGAGGCATCGGGCAAACTGGTTGCCGAGCACACGGCAGGCGGCCATCGCCGCTACGACCTCGCCAAACTGAAGCCTGAGTTGTTCCGTTCGGAGGCCGAGGCCTGCCGCAGGACGGTGGCCTACGCTCGCGTTTCCAGCCACGACCAGAAGGACGACCAGAAGGACGACCTGGAGCGCCAGAAGCAGGTGCTGGAGCTGTACTGCGCCCGCCAGGGCTGGACGTTCGAGGTGATCGCCGACCTGGGCTGCGGCATGAACTACCAGAAGAAAGGGCTCAAGCGCCTGCTGGAATCCATCATCGAGGGGCAGGTCGGGCGGCTGGTCATCACCCACAAAGACCGGCTGCTGCGCTTCGGTGCGGAGCTGGTGTTCGCTATGTGCGAAGCGAAGAGCGTCGAGGTGGTCATCCTGAACCAGGGTGAAGACACTACCTTCGAGGAGGATCTGGCCAAGGATGTGCTGGAGATCATCACCGTGTTCAGCGCCCGGCTGTACGGCTCCCGTAGCCGGAAGAACCAAAAGCTGCTCGACGGCGTGAAAAAGGCTGTGGAGGACTCGCAGTCGTGATCCTCGCCCACAAGATCGCACTCGCCCCCAACAACGCACAGGCGACCTACTTCGCCCGTGCCGCGGGCGTGGCGCGGTTTGCCTACAACTGGGCGCTGGCCGAGTGGGGCCGGCAGTACGAGGCACACAAGGCCGACCCGGCGCAACCCAGGCCGTCGCAGGCTGCTCTGCGCCGGCAGCTCAACGCCATCAAGCGCGAGCAGTTCCCCTGGATGCTCGAGGTCACCAAGAACGCCGCGCAGATGGCCATCATCCAGCTCGGGGAGGCGTTCAAGAACTTCTTCGCCGGCCGGGCCAGGTACCCGAGGTTGCGCCGCAAGGGCGTGCATGACCGCTTCACCCTGACCAACGATCAGTTCGCCCTCGACGGCTGCCGCATCCGCATCCCCCATCTCGGCTGGGTGCGGATGCGAGAGGCGTTGCGCTTCTCCGGCAAGATCCTCTCGGCCACGATTTCCCGCATGGCCGACCGCTGGTTCGCCAGCATCAGCGTGGATACCCAAGACCTGACCCACCTGCTCAAAGCCGAAAACCAAGGCGCGGTTGGTGTGGGTCTGGGGGGGGCCGCCCTGGCCACGCTCTCGACGGGCGAGGTGATCGCCGGGCCGAAGGCGCATGCCGCCCTGCTCAAGCGCCTGCGCCGGCTGTCGCGCAGCCTGAGCCGCAAGCAGAAAGGCTCGGCCAACAGCAAGAAGGCCCGCGCCCGACTGGCAAGGCTGCACGCTCGGATCGCCAACATCCGCCAGGATGCTTTGCACCAGCTCACCACGGGCCTGACCCGCCGCTTCCCGGTGATCGGGATCGAGGACTTGAACGTGGCCGGGATGATGAAGAACCGCCGTCTGGCACGCTCCATCGCGGACAGGGGGTTCTTCGAGTTCCGCCGCCAGCTCGACTACAAGCGCGAGATGCGCGGCGGCGAGGTGGTGGTGGCGGATCGCTGGTTCGCCAGCAGCAAGACCTGCTCGTGCTGCTGGCATGTGCGGGAGAGCCTGCCGTTGGTGGTGCGTACCTGGACGTGCCCAGACTGCCAAGCCCGGCACGACCGGGACGGCAACGCGGCAATCAATTTGAAGCATTACGCCGTGAGTTCCACGGTGTCGGCCTGTGGAGGGGAAGGCGCTGGCCCTGGCGGCAACGCCAGGGTGAAACCGGCCCCGTCGAAGCAGGAAGTTAGCAAAAAGCTACCTATGGGGAGCTTTGGATAGGTCTAACAGAACGGTTACTGCGCCAATACTTTCCAAAAAGTACGATGTGAGCCGGTATGGCGAGCGTGAACTCGATGCCGTGGCTGCTGCCCTCAACAGCAGACCCCGCAAGACCCTGGGGTGGAGAACGCCTGCCGAGGCATTTAATGAACTACTATTCGGCTTTCAACAAATTAGTGTTGCGACGATTCCTTGAACCTAAGCAGTACGCCTTGATCCGCTATACCGAGCGCTTGACTGAAGCTGGGGGCGAGCCCTCGGTGGGAAGCATGGGCGACTCCTATGACAATGCCTTGGCCGAGACCATCAATGGCTTGTACAAGGCCGAGGTGATCCATCGCCAGTCCCGGAAGAACCGGGAAGCGGTGGAGCTGGCCACGCTGGCCTGGGTGGACTGGTTCAACCACCGGCGGCTGCTGGAGCCGATCGGCAACATACCGCCGGCCGAGGCCGAAGCGACGTATTATCGACAACTCGACGAGTCCGCTATGGTGGCGTGACTCACACCAACGAGCCTCCGGAATTCCCGGGGCGGTTCACTCCCGGCTATCCGGCCTGCCCGGACCACAGCGAAAAGACCTCGTCGCTCAAGCTGCTCGACCCGCAAGGGGCTAGCGGCATGCTCATCGCTGACTACGCCATGAGCATCATGGTCTGGTCACAAACAACCACAGCCAATAGCATGGCGCCACGAACGGAAAGTGCGGTCTGGCCAGGGCTATCCCCCGTTTCCCGGCCGTCGACCCGCTCTTTTCCGAACCAGTGGAGAAGCCTTTGAAAATGCCCCAGCGCAAACCACCCCACCGTTCGGCTGTCGAGTACGCGGCGCTCGGAGGGCTGTTCTGCGTGTCGCTGGCGCTGCCCGCGAACGCCGCCGAGCGGCTGGATATCATGCACTGGTGGGTTTCCAGCGGCGAGCAGGCCAGCATCGAGGTGCTGCGCGAGCGAATCCGCGCCCAGGGCCTGAAGTGGCACGAGCAGGCCGTCGCCGGCAGCGGCACCGCCCGCTACATCGATGCGCTGCGCAAGCGCGTCGCTAGCGGCCGGCCGCCCAGCGCCTCGCAGATGATTGGCTTCGAGATCCAGGAATGGGCCAAGGCCGGCCACCTGGAGTCGCTCGACGAAGCGGCGGCGCGCAATCAATGGGACGAAGTCGTGCCCTTCGGCATCCAGGCGCTTTCGAAATACCAGGGGCACTGGTACGCCGCGCCGATCAACGTGCACTCGACTAACTGGCTGTGGATAAATCAGCGCCTGCTGGAGAAACTCGGCTCGCCACCCGCCCCGGACACCTGGGACGATCTGGTCCTGCTGCTCGAACGCGCCAGGGCTGCCGGCATGATCCCGCTGGCGGTCGGGTGGGAAGCCTGGGAGCACACC
Organism: Azorhizophilus paspali; assembly: GCF_043587585.2. Lineage (GTDB taxonomy): Bacteria > Pseudomonadota > Gammaproteobacteria > Pseudomonadales > Pseudomonadaceae > Azotobacter > Azotobacter paspali. Next base: position 1,831,965 of record NZ_CP171449.1, on the reverse strand, counting down.
TTGCTGTTCGAATCGATCGCGGTGTCGACCGGCGGTGCCGAATTCTATCGGCGTGCCTTCGTGGAACTCGATGCCGAGGCGCTGCCCCTGCCGCTGGCGATTCGCATCTTCGAGCGGATGCGGGTGCTGTCGCGCTTCGTCGATCCGGGTTTTCGCCAGCGCCGCTGGGACCAGGCCACAGACATGGTGCGCAAGGGCGAGGCCCTGCTGCAGGTACAGGGCACCTGGGTCGACGGGGAATTCGCCCTGCACGGCATGCAGCCGGGCAGAGACTTCCAGTGTTTCCGGTTTCCCGACACGCAAGGCGTGGTGCTGTTCAACAGCGATCAGTACGTGCTGTTGAAGAACGGACCGGGCAGCCAGGCGGCCCGGCGGACTCTGCTCAACACCTTGATGGACCCCGACTTCCAGGCCGCGGTCAATCGCCGCTCCGGCGCCATCCCGGCACGCGTCGACGTGCCCAAGGACGGCTTCGACGCCTGCGGCAGGCGTGCCATCGATGACATGCGCAGCGCCAACATGAGACGCACCATGATGGGTTCGATCGCCATGGGCAACGCCAACCCGCCCGCCGTCAAGACCACCATCTACAGCCTGGTGAGCCGCCACCTCAAGGGCGAACTCGACGACCTCCGGGCGGGCCAAGCGCTGCTGCGGGCGCTTTCCGGAGACCCCTGATGCCGGTCCTGACGCCTTTCGCCAACCTGCGCCTGACCACCAAGATCCTGCTGCTGGTCGGCCTGCTCGGCAGCATCGCGCTGGCCATCTCGATCTACTCGATGGCCAACATGCGCAGTGTCGACCGCGGTTATCGCGGCCTGATCGAACAGCAGGCGCAAAGTGCCCTGCTGCTCAGCGATGCGGCGCTGTTGCTGAGCGACTCCAGCAAACTGGTCTACGCCGTACTGACCGAACAGGAAGAGCGCAAGATGCGCGCCGTGAACGGCGTCGTGAGCGGCTTGCAGAAGGAGTTCGACGCCACTCTCGCGCGGATACGGCCCTTGATCCCCGGGCGGGCCGCTGCCCTGGACGCCATCGCGGCGCAAGCGCCCGCCGTGTTCGAGCATGCGCGTGCCATCGTCGAGGCGGCGGCGCGCTGGCGGGGCGACCGCGCGCTGCGGATCATCCACGAGGGCTTCGAACCGGCCCTGCGGGCGCTGCAGGCGGACATGGAAGCGCTGCGCGGCGCCTCGATCGCCGAGTTCGGCCATGCCTCGGTCGAACTGAACCGGACCACCAACCGCACCATAGTCGCGGCGGCCATCGCCGTCGTCGGCGGCCTGCTGCTGGTGCTGGCGCTGTCCGGCTACCTGAGCATCACCCAGATCTCGCGGCCGATCACCGCGCTGACGCGGATCATGGAGCGCCTGACCGACCGTCACTACGACGATGCCATCCCCGGCACCGGGCGGCGCGACGAGGTCGGCACCATGGCCCAGGCGCTGCAGGTGTTCAAGGACTCCATGCAGCGGGCCGACCGGCTCTCGATCGAAGTGGCGAAGAGCGAGCAGGCGCGCCTGCTGTCCGAGCAGATCGCCAGGGAGAAGACCGCTTTCCTGGCGCTGATGAGCCACGAGATCCGCACGCCCTTGAATGCGATGCTCGGCATGACGCAACTCGCGCTGAAGTCCGAGCTGTCGCCACCGCAGCGCATGCGTATCGAAACCATCCTGCGCGCGGGCCGGCACCTGCTGTCGATCATCAACGACATCCTCGACCTGTCGAAGATCGACAGCGGCAAGCTGGTCCTGGAGAAGACCGACTTCGAGCTGGAGCACCTGTTGGCCGATGTCGTCGGCATGCTGGCCGACAAGGCGGCGGACAAGGGGCTGCCGCTGCACGTGCGGGTGGCCGCCGGCGCGCCCCGGATGCTGGTGGGCGACCCGATGCGGATCAGCCAGATCCTGCTCAACTACCTGGACAACGCCATCAAGTTCACCCAGCAGGGAGAGATCGAGCTGGAGATCGAGGTCTGCCCCGACGGCACGGAACACTGGCTGCTGACCGGCAGCGTACGCGACACCGGCATCGGCATGGATACGCGGCAGGTCGCCAACCTGTTCCAGGCCTTTCGCCAGGCCGATGCCTCCATCACCCGCCGTTTCGGCGGCACCGGGCTCGGCCTGGCGATCTGCCGGCGCCTGGCCGAATCCATGGATGGCAGCACCGGCGCCAGCAGTACGCCGGGGGCCGGCAGTACCTTCTGGTTCAGCGCGCGCCTCGGCCGTTCGGCGCTGAGCGAACCGGCGCCGCTGTCCATGGTCCGGCCCGAGGAGAACGCGGGGCCGGACGGCCCGGCTCCGGCCGCCCCGTCCTCCGCGCCCGGACAGGACAGCCGCGCGCTGCACGGACGCCGGGTACTGCTGGTCGACGACAATGCCCTGAACCGGACCGTGGCGACCGGACTGCTGGAGTCCCGCGGGCTGCAGGTCGATGCGGTCGACGACGGCCAGGCCGCGCTCGATACCCTGCGCGCCGCGCCGGACGACCACTATGCCGCGGTGCTGATGGACATGCAGATGCCGGTCATGGATGGACTGACCGCTACCCGCCTGCTGCGCACCGAGCCGCGTTTCGCCAGGTTGCCCATTCTCGCCATGACCGCCAACGCCACCCGGGAGGACATCGCGGCCACCGCGGAGGCCGGCATGAACGCGCACATCGCCAAGCCGATCGATGAAAGCGCCTTGTGGGACATCCTGCGCCGCTGGATTTCCCGCGAGGCCGTGGAGGCCGGTTCCGAGCGGAATATCCCGGCTCCCGCCGCCGCGGAAACGGAGGATGCGCCGTCCATGGAGATATTCACTCCCGTCCCGCTGCGGGAGTTGCGGCAACTCCTCGCTCCGGCGCGCTTCGAGGCCCTGCTGGCGATGTTCGAGGAAGACTGCCGGGCCCGTTGCCTGCAGATCGGCGAAGCGGCTCGGGCAGGCCATGTCGATGCCTTGCGGCAGGAAGCCCACGATCTGGTCAGCACCGCCGGCAGTTTCGGTCTGCTCGCCCTCCTCGCGCTCGGCCTCGAACTGCGCCGCGCCGCGCAGACCCACGACATGCGGGCGACCCTCCACGTCGCGGCGCGCATCGAGCGCGCCACCGGCGAGGGCCTGCGGGCGCTGCGCGCCACCTTTCCCCCGCTCCGGCCCGCGGACGCCGAACGATGAGCGATATCGTCGATCCTCCGTGCGGACCCGCCGCGCGCCAGACGGTGCTGATCGTGGACGATGTGCCCATCAACCTGGCCTTCGTCGCCGGAGTGCTGGAAGCCGAATGCGAGGTCATCGCCGCCAGCGACGGGACGAGCGCGCTGAGGCTGGCCGCCGAGGCGCTGCCCGACCTGATCCTGCTCGATGTCCGGATGCCCGGCATCAGCGGCTTCGAGGTCTGCCGGCGCTTGAAGGCCAGCGCGCTGACCGCGCCTATCCCGGTGATTTTCCTGACCTCGCTGTCGGACCCCGACGACGAAGCGGAAGGCCTGGAAATCGGCGCGATCGATTACATCGTCAAGCCCTTCAACGCTCCGGTACTGCGCGCCCGTGTGCGCAACCACCTCAGGCTGGCGCACCAGCACGAGCTTCTGGAACGGATGGCGCAGTGCGACGGCCTGACCGGCATCGCCAACCGGCGCGCCTTCGACGCCTTCCTGGAACGCCAGTGGCGGCACCAGGAAAGGCTCCGGCGTCCGCTGGCCGTGCTGATGATGGATGTCGATCACTTCAAGGCCTACAACGACGCCCTGGGCCACCTGAACGGCGATCGTTGCCTGCGGCAGGTCGCGCGCGCCGTCGCCGACGTACCCCTGCACAGTCCCGGCCTGGTGGCCCGCTTCGGCGGAGAGGAGTTCGCCTGCGTCCTGCCCGACATCGACGCCGACGCCGCCCTGCATGTCGGGGAACGCATGCGCGAGGCCGTCGAGGCCCTGCGCATCCCGCACCCGGCCTCCAGCGCGGCGCCGCGGGTGACGCTCAGCATCGGTGGCGCGACGGCGATTCCGGGGTCCGGACTGGATGCCAGCGCGCTGCTCGAAATGGCCGACGAGGCGCTTTATGCCGCCAAGCGCGCGGGACGCGACCGGGTCGTCATACGTACTTGAAGGGCTTCAAAGCAGCGGAACGATCCCAGCCCCACCCTGCAGGATCGGGCGCAGCAAGATCCGGTAGCTGTCGGCATCGAAACGCGGGAGCGGCCCGGCGGGAGCCTTGCGGGCCGCCTTCAGGCTGGCGTAGGTACCGAGGAAATGCCAGCGGTCGACCACATGGTAGTCGCGCAGTCCTTCGCCACGCTCGTGCAGGGCGACCGGCCCTGGGTACGGCCAGCAGAAGAGCTGCCACTCGGTCAATGCGGCGAGCAGCCGGGCGGCGTGCGCCTCATGGCTTTCGCGGCCGGCGCAGGCCCCGGCGCATCTGCCGATCTGCGTGCGGAAACAAGCGCGGCCCGGCTCATACCGTTCGAGCCCCAGCAAGCCGAGGCACAGCCGATGCCGGTCGGCCATCTCCAGGAGCCGCTCGCCGGCCACGCGCCGGCTCCTGAACAAACCGTACAGGGCTTGTTCCCGGTCGGGCGGAACGGCCTCGACGACCTCGGGCCTGCCGTTCGCCAGGCGGATCGAATACAACCAGCGCTGGCGGCGCAGACGCTTGTTGTAGAGCGGCTGCAGCTCCTTGATCAGGCGCGACTCCAACAGCAGGGCACCGATCTCGCCAGCCGTGCGGACATGCTCGATGCGGCGCGTCTGGCGCAGCAGACGAGCCTCCTCGGGCGTGCGCAGGTGGGCGAGCAGGCGGGCGCGAATATCCACGCTTTTGCCGATATAGAGCGGCATGCTGTCGCTATCGCCATAGAACAGATAGACGCCGGGCGCTTTCGGCATGGACGCGATCCGTTCCCGGAGATATTCGGGGTATTCGTAGCGTTCGGCGGGGCGAAGGGAGCGTTTGGTTGGCAGCATGCCGCGCTTTATAGCGGGACGGGCGAGACGACGCCATGGGGAAACGCCCGAACGGTAAGGCGGACATGGCAAGCGGGGTTCCCCGGACAGACATTGAGCGAAGGGCTTTAATCCGGACAAAGACCTCGAACGCATCGCTCTGCAGGAAGCCCGTCTCCAACTCCGCAGCTTCGATGCCTATAGGGCACCTCTAAAAACTACCTGCGTGGTCATCGCTGCGTTAAAAACAGGCTCAAAATACTCATTTACAGCGCGTAAACTCCGCTTTTTCGCCTGTTTTTGCCTTGCGCTGACTGCTTCGCCTACGTTTTTAGAGGTGCCCTATAGCGCCTGGGTCCTCGGCTCGCGCTTGCGCGCCCTCGCCGAGCAGCGGAATCTGGCCATCACCATCGAAATTCAGGTCAATGGAAATCCGCTGTTCCTCAGCGCCATGCCGGGCACGGCGCCGAACAACCTTGACTGGGCCAGGCGCAAGAAGAATGTGGTCACGCTCATGCGGCGCAGTTCGTACGCCGTCGGCCTGCAGTTGCAGAAGGACGGCACGAGCCTGACCGAGCAGGCCGGGCTAAAACTTCGCGATTACGCTGCGCACGGCGGCTGTTTCCCGATCTTGCTGCGCGGAGCCGGCTGCATCGGGACCGTCGCGGTGTCGGGGCTGCCGCAACGCGACGATCACGAACTGATCGTGCAAGCGCTGGCCGCAATACTGGAGGAACGGCTCGAAAAATTGGCGCTCGACAACCTGGCCCGACAGTACGCTTTTGAACGCGCCCGGCCCTTAGGGCCAGGCACTCCCGAAAGCGGGGCTATACCCGCTTTACGGAATCCGCGATCAGTGCGAGGAGCACTTGTCCGTCTTGAGGCAACTGTTGATGGTCTCGGGTATCGGCATGCCCACATCCAGCAGTGCGTTCAGGCGCGGAATGTCAAAACCGCAGATACGGGTCTCGCCCACCTCCAGCAGCGGGCGCTTAATCAGCAGCGGCTCGGCGAGCATCTTCTCGATCAATTCGTCCCGGCTCAGGGCGGCGACGTCCACCTCGCCGGATTTGATCTTCGGCGCGGCGGCATTGACCATGGCGTCCTTCTCCAGTCCGGCGAAGAAAGGCTCCAGGCGCTCGCGCGTCCAGGGCGTGCTCAGCAGGTCCCTGACCTGCAGCTCGATACCGTGTTCCTGGAGCAGGGTCTTCTGGCGGCGGTTTCCGCCACAGCCGGGCTTTTCGTAGAAGATGACGGTTTTCACGGCAGCTTGGGCAGTCATGACGATCCTTTTGGCGATCAACGGGTTGATGGCCGAATCTTAACCAAGGCCGTCCGCCCGGTCAGCAGGATCGAAGATGCCCGGCCGGCGAATCGGCGCCCTCTCCCCAGGGGAAGAAGAAAGAAAGCCGTGCTGCCGCCCGTCCCGGCAGGCGACTCAACCGAGCGCCGTGTCGAGAAACATCATCGCCGCGAAACCGGCCATCAGGCCCAGCGTCGCCGGCGTCTGGTGGCCGTTGCGGTGGCTCTCCGGAATGATCTCGTGGGAAACCACGAAGACCATGGCGCCGGCGGCCAGGCCCATGCCTATCGGATAGGCCAGGGCGAAGCCGCTGGAGATGCCGACGCCGACCAGCGCGCCGAGCGGCTCCATGAGCCCGCTGGCCATGGCCATCAGCAGCGAACCGCTCATGGGCATCCCAATGGCGCGCAGGGCCATGGCCACGGCCAGGCCCTCCGGGATGTCCTGGATGGCGATGGCGCTGGCCAGCGGGATGCCCACGGCAAGGTCGCCGCCGGCGAAGCCGACGCCGATGGCCATGCCCTCCGGCAGGTTGTGCAAGGTGATGGCCAGCACGAACAGCCAGATTCGGCCAATGCGCTCGCTGTCCGGCCCGCAGGGGCCGGTGGTGACATGCGAATGCGGGGTGAAGCGGTCGAGCCCGAGCATCAGCAGTACCCCCAGCATCAGTCCGAAGACCACGCAGGCGGCGGCCTGCGGGCCGCTACCGGTGATCGTCTTGGCCGCCTCCAGGCCGGGTAGGATCAGCGAGAAGGAACTGGCGGCAAGCATCATGCCGGCGCCGAAGCCGAGCATGATGTCCTGGATGCGCACGCTGATCCGCCGCAGGGCGACGGCCACCAGGGCGCCGAAAGCGGTGGCGGCGAAACCGGCCCCGCCGCCGTACAGCGCATGGCGCAGGTTGTCCGGCCGGGTGTCGGTAAAGGCGTTGTACAGGCTGCTGACGAGCAGCGCTAGCACGGCCAGCAGGGAAAGCGCCAGGCCGGTGGTGACCGCCGGGCTGGCTTCGGCCTGGGCCAGCAGGGCGGCACGAAAGCTCGGGGCCGAGCTGACCTGGGGAGTGCTACTCATACCGTCGCTCATGGTCATGACTCCGCGGATTGGCGACCGGGAAGAGGATTTTCCGCTACCCGTTCCTTTCGACCGCGGGAAATGGACAGTCGTGCCCTTTTCCGCTCCCGCGGCTGCAATGCATCCTAAAGAACATAACCCATGCTCTCCTCCCTGTCGCTTCGGCTGCCGCTCGGCGATGCCAGGTGGTAGTATCCGCGCTCCATGAAAATCGCCGACTTCCACCAGCGCCTCGCCGACCTCGGCGCCAAGTCCCCGCATATCGGACGGATCGACCGTGCCTGGCTGCACGGCTGGCCGCTGGATACTGGCACGCGCCAGCAGCAGGCCCGGGATTTCCTGCCGCTCGGCGTACGCGAGGCCATGCCCGAACTGCACGCGACGGTCGCCGGCCTCGCGCGGCTACGCTCCGAGCACCCGGCGGCCGACGGCTCGGCGCGCCTGCTGGTCGAACTGGGCGATGGGCAGATGGTCGAGAGCGTGCTGCTGCCGCGCGACGGACTCTGCGTGTCGAGCCAGGTCGGCTGCGCCGTGGGCTGCGTATTCTGCATGACTGGCAGGAGCGGCCTGCTGCGCCAGCTCGGCAGCGCCGAGATCGTCGCCCAGGTGGCGCTGGCCCGCCGCTTCCGCCCGGTGAAGAAAGTGGTGTTCATGGGCATGGGCGAGCCGGCGCACAATCTCGATAACGTACTGGAAGCCATCGATCTGCTCGGCACCGCTGGCGACATCGGCCACAAGAACCTGGTGTTCTCCACGGTGGGCGATCCGCGGGTCTTCGAGCGTCTGCCGCAAGGGCGGGTTAAGCCGGCGCTGGCCCTGTCCCTGCACAGCAGCGATGCCGGCCTGCGCCGGCGGCTGCTGCCGCACGCCCCGCACATCGATCCGCAAGAACTGGTCGAACTGGCCGAGGCCTACGCACGACGGACCGGCTACCCGATCCAGTATCAGTGGACACTGCTCGAAGGCATCAACGACAGCCTGGAGGAAATGGACGGCATCCTGCGCCTGCTCAGGGGCAAGTACGCGGTGATGAACCTGATCCCTTACAACAGCCTGGAAGCCGACGATTACCGGCGCCCCGAGGGCGAGCGGATCGTCGGGCTGGTGCGCTACCTGCACGGGCGCGGCGTGCTGACCAAGGTGCGCAATTCGGCGGGCCAGGACATCGACGGCGGCTGCGGACAATTGCGCGCGCGGGCCATTCAACCGGCCAGGAGCCGGCCGCCGCGCACGCGCTGAAGCATTAGGCCCGCCATCCCCGCCGTGCCTGGACAGCCGCGCCAGGCCGTCGATACTGTCGACGAGATAGGCCATCGTTCCGGAGCCCGTCATGTTCCGCATTCTTGGAATCGACCACTTGGTGCTGCGCGTCGTCGACCTGGAGAAGATGCTGCGCTTCTACTGCGAAGTCCTGAGTTGCAGTGTCGAACGCCGCCAAGACGAACTTGGCCTTGTCCAGTTGCGCGCCGGAAGCGCCCTGATCGATCTGGTTCCCATCACCGGCAGGCTGGGCAGCGCCGGCGGCGCCGCGCCCGGCCGGGAAGGACGCAACCTCGACCATTTCTGTCTGCGCATCGAGCCGTTCGACGCGACAGAGATCCGCCGGCGCCTGGCCGAGCACGGCATCGAGGCCGGCGCCGTGGAATCGCGCTACGGTGCCGAAGGCAGCGGCCCCTCCCTCTACATCACCGACCCGGAAGGTACGCTCGTCGAACTCAAGGGACCGGCGACGGCCTGACCCCCCGTGGCGAATCACCCTCGGGCTGGACGCCCCCGGCCCGCTGCGCGCGGGCCGCCAGGCGCTGGCCAGCGTGGGCCTCGAAGGACGCGAGAACGCCTGGCCGGGCCAGCTTTGCGGCGGCGAGCAGCAGCGGGTCGCCCTGGCCCGGTCGCTGGTGCGCAGACCGTAACTGCTGCTCGCCGACGAACCCTTCGGTGCGCTGGACGCCCTGACCCGGCTGAAGATCCTGCTGGAAACTTTCGTCGAAGAGGTCGTCTTGCTGCTGCACAAGCGCGGGCTGTTCCGCACCCACTACGAAGGCACGACGCTGCGCGATCGCCATGGCCTGAAACGACTGTCCAATCCCTATTTCTGACGCCAGGACAGTGGCGGACTTCAGGGCCGTTCGACCCGGTCCCAGGTGCGCGTCTCGCCGAACAGGGGAGTACCGATGAAGCCGCGCACCTGCAGTTGCCGCCCGCCCTCCCGCAGGCTCAGGCGGCAGTCGTATACCTTGCCGCTGTCCGGGTCGAGGATTTTCCCGTCTTCGTAGACCTCGCCTCGCCGCTTCACGCCGCTGAGGATGGTCATGCCGAGCAGCGGCTTGCCGCGACGTTCGCCCTCGCAGTTGTCGCAGTAGGGTGAGTCGGCGTTCGGCCCGCGCAGGCCCTTCTCGACGGTGCCCCGGTACTCGTCGCCCTGCCGGTCGATGCGGACCAGCGCGCGCGGCTCGCCGGTCCGCTGGTCGCGGATCATCCACAGTCCGCTCAGCGGATCGCCGGATTCGGCGCCAGCGGCCGGCAGGGCCGCCAGGGCGCAGCAAAGGCATAGCCATCGCACGCTCATCTGGCGAGGCCGCCGGCCCGGATGGCCGGGGCCGGGTGCTCCAGGCGTGCGTGCAGGGCGGCCAGCTCATAGCGGATGGCGTCGCCGCGATAGTGCAGGAAGGCGCCGGTTTCCCCGCCGACCACGACTTCGAGATAGGGCTCGGCGCTCGCTATTCCCTCGTCGCAATAGGTCTTGAGGGTCAGCAGGCTGTCGTCGTCCTCCTCGATTTCGGTTTCCACCACCCGCCTGAGCCCCAGTTCCTGGACCAGCCGGCCCAATCCCAGGCTATCCTCGTCGACGGTGCCCTGGTGCAGGGGCAGGTGCAGGGAGAAATGCCGCTCGTCCACCCATACCGGCTCCATCGGCGAAGCGCTGCACAGCAGCTCCAGGGTACGCGCCGCCCGCTCCAGGGTCGCCCGGTTGATGGCCGGCAGGTACAGGCCGCGGCGGCCGGAGGCGACGTAAGCCTTGCGCATGATGCCCTCCAGGTTGGGCTTGCGGCTCTCCGGAGCATGCACGCGGCCCGGCTGGTCGCGGCCGATGCCACCGCCGAATTCGACGACTAGGTTCACCCCGTCGTCGATCGCCCGGCGCAGGCCGCCCATCCACTTCACCGGATGGAACATCTGGAAGAACAGGGCGGCGCGTATCTGCTCGGGATCGTCGGCGTGATAGTCGCCGGTATAGTTGGAGAGGACCTTCGCCTGGGGAGCCACCAGGGCGGCAGCGTCGAGATGCGGACGGTAGCGCTCCGCAGCGCCGATCATCAGGTAGGTGTGGAAGGCCCCTTCGGTCTTCAAGTAGCGCCCGGCCTTGGCGCGGCCGAAGCGCGCGGCCACGTCCTCCATGAGCGCCGCCAGATCACGCTCGAAACCGCAGACCACGGTCTGATCGGGCAGGTTGCAGCCACCGATACCGCAGTAGCGAGCCTCGGCGAGCGGCCTGATCGAGTCGAGATCGAGGCGAAGGGCGGCCATCCGCCCGCGCCCGAACTCCGACATCAGCCGGCCGCGCATGCGGATCAGCCGCAGCGCGTCCTCGAAGTCCAGGGCACCGGCGGCCACCAGCGCGGAGTATTCGCCCAGGCTGTGCCCGGCCAGCACGTCCGGCGTCCAGGCTTCGCCAGTGAGCTCGCGAAATGCCGCCAGGCAGGCGATGGAATGGGTGAGCAACGCGATCTGGGTGAACTCAGTGCCATTGAGCCGCTCTTCCGGTCCCTGGAAGGACAGTTCCGCGACGTCGAAGCCCATCGCCTGGCTCGCTCGCTCGTACAGGTCGCGCACGCAGGAAAAATGGCGATGGATGTCGCTGCCCATGCCCACGTACTGCGAGCCTTGTCCGGGAAAGACAAACATGATTTTGGAACTGGAAACTTGGCTCATAGAAAAACTCTCCTTGTAATGGATCGAGCACCGGGCAGCGCCGCCCGGCCCTTCATGCCACCCTGGACATGCCGCCGTCCGCTGACGAATGCCCCTGCCGATCTATAACGCCCAGATGTTGCAGAACGCGATCGGTCATGCGCTCGGCCGTGAAGCGCTCCGCCAGCGGGCGGGCATTTCCCGCCAGTTCGCGGTGGAGCGACGCATTCGCCAGCAAAACTTCCAGTTGCCGGGCCAGATCGCCGCTGTCCCAGGCCTTGAAGGTCAGACCGCCGGCTCGCTCGCCGTCGCGCATCACTTCGGTGATGCCGCCGTAGTCGGGCACCAGCACCGGCGTGCCATGGCCCATCGCCTCGGCCACCACCAGGCCGAAGGCCTCGCGGTTCACCGAGGGGTAAACCACGCAGTGGCTGTGGGCGAGCAGGGTGTCGCGGATCTCCCCGGATACGGCTCCCGCCTGATGGATCGGCAGGCCGAGGTGGGCGGCGAGGTCGGCAACGACCCTCTTGTAGGATTCGCCCTTAGCGGTGGCGCCGCAGACCACCAGTTGCAGCTCGACGCCACGCGCCTTCAGCAGGCGGGCGGCGTAGAGCAGCAGGTCGATCCCCTTCTCGGCTTCCTGGCGGCCGAAGTAGGTGATGATGGGGAGGTCCTCCCGCAGTCGGGGGAAGAGTTGCCTGAGCCGCGCGCGTGGCGGCCTGGCCGACGGCGGGGACAGCTCGATGCCGTTGTAGAGGACGCTCATGCGTTCCCGCGGCACTTGCAGCTCATCGGCGATCCGTTCGAGGTAGTCGCTGCTGACCAGCAGGGCCGGCCAGCGCGAGCCGGCGACGGCCTCGTTGAGGCGCTTACGGTAGGCCTCGAACAGGTCGCTGCGCCGCGCGTAGTCGGCGAACTGCTCGTCGCCCTGGAAGGTCAGCACGTAGTCGAAATCGAGCCCGCCCTGGCGCTTGGCGGCCAAGGCGAGCGTACCGAGAGAAGCGAAACTCATCATCAGGTGGCTGACTTCGTCCTTGGCGATGAAACGGCGCAGGCGCCGGACCAGGCCGGCGTCGGAATCCGGCGTCGCATGCAGCGAGCGGATGAGGTGGGTGAGCATGCGGTCGACGAAACCGTTGATGCCCTGGGTGACCTGCACCCGCAAGCGCGGCGGGAGCAGGAAGGCGGCCGAACCGACCACCTGATCCATGAACGCCGAGGGTCGTCGGAACTGGTAGCGCGTGCCGTGACAGAGCAGCCGGTGCTCGATACCGGGATCGGCCAGTTCGGGACTCCACTCCATCATCCAGTAGACCACCACCTTGTAGCCGCGTCGGTGGAGGATATTGGCGATGGTCAAGTCGCGAACGGTGGAGCCAAGATAAGAACCACTACCAATGGTGACGAATGCGAAAGTCGGCTTGTTCATGCTGCCTCCGGTCCATGGGAAAGGATGCGGGTGCCGCCGCGTCCCTCCTCGCTCAGTGAACGCTCAGAAGGTGTAGCTAATGCCGGTGAACACCGAATAGCGCAGCAACGTCCCGAACTCGTCGTCGTCGCCGCCGGTGAAAATGTTTCCAGTGAAATAGGCCTGGACGTGATCGGTCACGTCGTATTCGAGAATGCCGGTGAAACGTTGGGACTCGTCGTCGAGGTTCCTCAGGTAGCGGACGTTGTATTCGAGATCCGGGATCGAGCTGTTGTCGGTGACCTGGATCATCGCGTAATTCTGCCGGTAGAGAACGCTCCGGGTGTTAATCTTGCCCTCCAGGTAGCAACCGATCATCGGTCCGTCGTCGCAGCCGTTGTTGTCGCGCAGATACTCGATGTTGACGGTCGGGCCGATCTCCAGGGTGTAGGAGGCGCCGAATTGGTAGCCGGTCTTGCCCTCGTGCTTGATGTTGCCCTCGGTATACAGGAGCAGGGCGTCAGAGGCGTTCCAACCGGCGAAGAAGCCGGTCTGATGCTGATCGCTCTCCCGGTAGGAGTGGATGATCGAGGCATAGCCCGAGGAGCCGGTGTAGTCGAGCTTGACCGCGTAGATCTTCTCGAACTCGTCCTTCGCCGCCCGGCCGCCGCCCAGCGTGGGCTGTCCCGACATGTAGCTTTCGACGTCGTCGGAACGTCCCGGACCGTAGTTGTAGATCGTCGAGAGCGTCCAGGTTTCGTTGGGAATCCAGATCGCCCGGTAATAATCCAGGCCGGGCACCTCGACGCGTGGGTTGTTGCGGCCGTTGTCGCGGGTGAAGGGGTTGGACAGCGAAAGGATCACCGACGGCCCCCACTGCAGGTTCTCCCGCCCGTAGGACAGGGTCAGTTCGTCAAAAGGCCGGTAGCGCACCCAGCCTTCGGTGAGAAACAGCTCCGAACTGTCCTGGTCGTCGCCGTCGCGCGGGCCGTCCTCCCATTTCTCCCAGATCGCCTCGGCGCGCGGCTTGAGGGCGAACTCCCAGTTGCGGAAGCTGAGGTTCAAATCCGCCCGCGGGTTGAGCACCCATTGGTAGCGCGGTATCTCGGCGGCATTGTCGGGGTTGAGGGTCGACTCCTCCGTTTCCTGGAACAGGGTGTAGGCCATGAGGTTGATACGCGAATAGAAACCGCTCGCCAGCTCATCGGCTAGGCTTGGCTGCTCCCCGCCCAGCTCGGGAAGCTCGTCCGCACTCGCCATTCCCACCTGGATCGCCATGCCCGCCAGAGGCAGTGCCAGTCCCAAACGATGCGCCATCCTTGCCATCTCTGCCATCCATGCCATATCCGAATTCGTCCATACTTCGTTGAATATCCCTGGGGCATCGAGCCCAAGTGGACAAGTATGGGACGCTCCGTATCGCAGAGGCAATGCCGGGCTCGTCGTCCGTGACCATCCCCTCATGCCGGAGCGCTCCATACCGGCGGGCTCACTTCATGAACAGGTTGATATTGAAGATGAAGTCTGGCAAGGGCGCGAGTTTCGGCTTGCTCATGCTCAAGGTGGTGACGTCGCCGCTCATCAACTCCTCGTAGATGGCAATCTCGGAAATGAAGGGACGGACTTCGCCATTGATGCTCACCGTGCTGGCGTACTGCATGTTCGCCGACTTGAAGCGCTTGCCCGACAGCGTGTAATAGTCCGCCTTCACCCCCACCAGGCGCTTCTTGTCCACCCAGTAGACGATCCGGTCGTAGGTGGTCTTGGAGTTGCGCGCCTTCAGGTCGAAGACGTAGCAGTCCACGCCCTCCACGGTTTCGTCGGGCAACTGGGTCGCGTCGTAGTCCTCGGCGTAGTTGGTCGAGGCGACGTCGCCATAGGAAGCCTGGCCCATCAGCTTCTGGCGCAGCGAGATGGGGATCGGCTTGCTCAGGCCCGGCTTGTGGAACCACATGTTGTTGTCGAGCATGAGCAACTTCTGCCCCTTGGACTTCGGCGGCGCGATGTTGATGCCCGAGATGTTGAAACCGCGCGCCTTGATGTCGTAGAGCATGGTGTCGGTGCGGCCCCTCTCGTTGGCTTCGATCTCCACGTTCCAGGCGATGCCCTGCAGGTTGCCGCGCGACTCGTCTGCCCGCTTGAGGATCTGGTAAGGGTCGGCGGAGCCGGCGAGCGACACCGGTACGCTGGCCTTGGCCACCTGTGGAACCGCCTTGGCCTCGCGCTCGGCGCGCGCCGGCGCGCTCGGCCCGGAGGGCTGGCTGGCGGCCGAAACGGCCGCCGAGCTGCTCGACTCGGCCGCCGGCCGGGAAGTCGCGGCGCGCTCGGCGGGCTCGCTATCGCCACCATTGAACAGCCGGCCGAAGAAGCCCCGCTCCTCCTGGACTGCCTTCGCGGTCGGCTCGGCGTTCTGCGCGACGGCCAGGGTGCTGATCAGCAGTGCCAGACCGAATGCGGAAATGCGGGAAAGTCCGTTCATCTCTCAAATCTCCGTCGGTTCGAAAACCTGTTCCAGCGGCTCATACGTGTCCCAGCGCGCCGACAATCTCCATTCGCGCCGCCTTGCGCGCCGGCAGGCTCGCCGCGAGCAGGGACAGCACCATCAGCGCCAGCAGGCTCCAAAGCATTTCCCTGGGAACCAGGTAGACCTCCAGCGGGATGCGCCGGGTGATCTGCGGCGGAATCCAGGTCGGCTCCAGGGTGGCGATGCTCGACCACACGGCGAGGGTCAGCAGCACCCCGACCAGCGAGCCGATCAGTCCGAGCAGCATGCTCTCCAGGGCGAACAGCCCGACGATGCCGCGCCGCTTCACGCCCAGGGCGCGCAGTGTGCCGATCTCCCGGGTGCGCTCCATGATCGCCATGCCCACGGTGTTGACCACGCTCATCACCACGATGGTGAAGACGATCAGGAAGGCGAACAGGAAGATCACGTCAAACATGTTCTTGACCTTGGTATAGAAGGTCGAAAGCTCGTTCCAGGTCTTGATTTCTACCTCCAGGCCGCGAGCGGCCAACTCGTTTTGCAAGGTCGCGCGCATCGGCTCGGTGAGCATGCCGTCACCGAGCAGGACGTTGATCCGGTCGACGCTGGTGGTGTCGTAGAGGTTCTGGGCGAACTCCAGGTTGACCAGCATCAGCTTGTCTTCCAGCGCCTCGACCGGCGAGTTGAAGGTCTGCAGCATCTGGCCGTCGAGGGCGTTGATCTGCCCACTCACGGTCGGCGCCATGACCACCACGGTGTCGCCCTGCTTGAACCTGAGCTGGTCGGCCAGCCCCTGGCTCATGCCCACGCCGTTGGACTGCTCGTCGGTCATCGGCTGGCCGTCGAACAACTGCATGTTGCCCACCTTGGTCCGCGAACGGCTGCGAATGACATCGACCTTGGACGACACCCGGCCGCTGGCGAGGAAGATGGTCGACACCTCGCCGTTGCTGACCAGGCCGGAAATGTTCAGCTCGGGCGTCGAGACGAGGATTTCCGGGTGGGCGGCCAGCACTTCGTCGATCGTGGCGACCTCCTGCTCGTTGAGCAGGTAGCGCGTCGGGTCGAGCTTGCCCTCGTCGAGAAAGCCCCTCTTGAAGATCGACATGTGACCGTTGCCCTGGATGTGGATATAGGAGTCCTCCAGGCTGGTGAAGATGTAGGCGGTGAAACCGCCCAAGGCGTTGACCGCGGCGAAACCGAGACCGATCGCCATCACGGTGAACAACGAGCGGCGGCCGTTGCGGAATAGGTTGCGGGTGGCGAGCTTGAACCAGGTGATCATGGGCGGCTCCCTGCGATGCGGGTCTGCGTTCCCGGACGCGCCGGTTGGCTGTCGCTGCCGATCTCGCCGTCCTGCATCAGAACCCGGCGCTTGACGCTCTCCAGCAGGCGTTGGTCATGGGTCGAGAAGACGAAGGCGGTGCCGTGACTGGCGTTGATGTCGAGCATCAGCTCGATGATCCGCCGGGCGTTGCCGGAGTCGAGGTTGGCGGTGGGCTCGTCGGCAATCACCAAGGCCGGGTCGGTGACCAATGCCCGGGCGATGGCGACCCGTTGCTGCTGGCCGCCGGAGAGCTTGGCCGGACGGTGGGCGACGTGCTTCTCGAGGCCCACCTCGGTCAACCGTTCCAGCGCCCGCTCACGGGCGACGGCGGAGGACGCGCCGGCGATCTGCAGCGGCAGCATGACGTTCTCCAGCGCCGAGAGCACCGGTATCAAGTTGAAGTTCTGGAAGACGAAGCCGATGGTCCGGTTGCGCAACTCGCTGCGGGCGTTGTCCGACAGGTCGTCGACTTCCTGGCCGTCGATCAGCACGTTGCCCGAGGTGGGCGAGTCGAGCATGCCGATGAGGTTGCACAGGGTCGACTTGCCGGACCCCGAGGGACCCCAGATGGCGACGAACTCGCGCGCCTGGATGCTGATGTCGATGCCCTTGAGAGCGATCACCGGCTTTTCGCCGATCTGGTAATGCTTGGTGGCCCGGCGCAGCTCGACGAGCGGTGCCATGCCTATCAAAGTGACGGTATTCATGTCGGTTTCCTGATGCGTCCAATGCCTTGAAATCTCCGCTGGTCGGCGAAATCCGGGCGCGTCCGGGCCATAGGCCCGGACGCCGCGCCGGTTAGCGGCCGGATGCGCCGGCGGTTTCGGTCGTCGCGTAGGCGATGATGAAATTCTCGTCGCGCACGCTGTGCACGCTGATCAGCCGGTCGCCGTCGCGGACTTGGATGATGAAGTTGCCGGTACCGTCGACGGCGATCGCCTCGAAGCGCTGCAAAGCCCCATCCAGGCCGCTGCCCAGCAACTTGCCGGCGGCCTCCTTGGCGGACCACAGGCGGGTGATCCACTCATCCCGCGCTGCCCCCTCCGCCGCCAGTTCGTCCAGCAGTTCGCGCTCGCCGGCCGTGCTGAAGCTTTCCAGGAAACCAGCGGCGCGCGGACGGATCTGCTCGATGTCGATGCCCACTGGCAATTCCGCGGCCAGCGCCACCGCCCGGTCCTCACAGTGCGCGATGCTGACCCTCGGCATCCGCGCGTACCCCTCCAGCGCCGCCACCAGCGGCTGGCCAGCCGCCGCGCTGTCGATGGCGAAGGCCGCCGGGTGCAGCATGTCCGCCTGCTCGCTGCGTTCGACGAGCCAGGCGCGCACCGCGTCCTTCGCCACCACCCGGCCGAGTTGCCATTGCTGCTGGCGCGGCGGGACGGTGGCCTTGGCGGTGAAGGCCGGCATCTCGTCCGAATGCAGGTAGTAACGAGCGAGCAGCAGCGGATCGAACCCCTGGGTATCGGCCTTGGCGATCTGGAAAGCCTTCACGCCCCTGGCCAGCGACGGCAGTTCGAGGGGACGGCTCAGCAGGTGGCGAGTCGGCTGGCGGCGGAAATCGAGCCCCCGAGCCGGATGGCGGAACTTGATGCCGCCCCACTCGCGGACGCGCAGCCAGACCCCGCCGGAACCGTCCTGGATCTCCACGTTGGCATATAGGGTCATGGCCTCTTCGCGAACGATCTCGATACGGATCGGCACCCGGGTGCCGGCCGGTGGCGTCGCGCGATACAGTTCGAGCTTGCCGAAACCGATCGGCAGCACATAGCGGTCACGCTCCATGGCCCACACGCCGAGGAATTGGCCGATGCCGTCGAGCAGGGCCGGATCGAGCAGCAACTGGGGCCGCTCGATCGAGCGGAACAGTCCGGTCGGCGGCCGGGTCAACAGGTCCGCCACCCCGCCTTCGTCGGCGAGGATGATCTCGCCGGTCAGGCAGTGAAAGCACGGCCCGTGGAACATGTGGCGTTCCCGGTAGATATCCTCGCCGCTCAGCGGCAGGCGATAGGGATTGCTGAAGGCGCCGAAGGCCAGGTCGAGATCGACCCGGTAGGCTGTGGAGAACAACACGCTGGCGGTGGTCGAGGGCTGCTCCTGCCCCTCGCCGCGGATCGCCACGGCGATCCGCCAGAGGCTGGCGTCGGCATCGACCTCCTGCACCTGGGCGCTGACCTCCAGCACCTCGCTGTCGCGGTCGGAGACCTCGATCCAGCGGCTCGCCTTGACTTCCTCGAAGCCGATCAGCCCCAGGCCGGGAACCAGGCAGGCCGCCACCTCGGCCATCACCTCCAGGCTCATGGTCAGCGGCAGCACCGGCATGCAGGCGGACAGCGGCTTGACCCCGGGGGCATGGACGAAGGTGTGGTCGGCGAGGAACAGGTCCTCGTCCAGGTGCAGGCGCCGCCGGATCGTCAGCGCTTCGCCGGGAACATAGGCCAGCACCTGGCCGACAAAGGGCAGAGCACCCTCCTCCAGCGGCTCGGCGGCGGGACCGGGCTCGGCGCACTGTGCCTGCGCGACCGAGCGGACGGCTTCCCGGTCACGCGTCGACTTGGCTTCGCGCTCCACGGCGGCAACCACCGCCACGGTTTCCTCGACCGGCTCCTCGCCGCGCAACTCCTCGGCGGATTCCACCTCGTAGACGCGGGCGATCAGGGGTATTTCGCTGTTGGTATCGAATACCAGATGGGAAAGGTTTGCGCTGCTCATATCTTCTCCAGAACCAGTCCGGCCGCGGTCAGCCCCGGCCCGAAGCCGAGACATGCGATACGGGTGCCGACGGTGGCCTCTTCCAGATACGCCTTGAGGATGTGCGGAATCGTGGAAGAGGACATGTTGCCGTTCTCCAGGAATACGCTCTTGCTGATCGCCACCTGGTCCTCGGCCAGGCCGAGTTCCTCCTGGATGTGGTCGACGATCTTCGGTCCGCCGGGGTGGATAGCGAAGCTCAGGGCGTGCTTGTCGCGCTCGAAGTCCATGCCGGCGCGCCGCAGCAGGTCCACCACGAAGGCCCGCACGTGGCGCTTGATGATCGCCGGTACCAGGGGTGAGAGGGTCATGACGAACTGGTGCGAGCCCGGCACCCCGGTCATGGTGTCGGCCGAGTCCGGCAGCAGGTGCTCGCTCATTGCCAGGATGCGCAGGCCGCGCAGCCCCTGGCGGCGCAGCTCGTCCTCGGGGTAGACCGAGTACTTGATCAACCCGTCGGAGAACAGGGTCGCCGAAATGATGTTGTCTACCCGCGATTCGGTGATGTTGCTGTGCGCGGACATCAGTTCGGTATGCGCGATGTCGACCCGGGTCTTCGGCGGAGTGGCCCCCCACTGCGCCGAGGCGAGCATGCCGTGGGCCATCTTGATCGCCGGAAAGGCGCCGTAGCAGCCCATGTTGTAGCTGTGGGTCACCGTGGTCTCGAACCAGCCGCGGTCGGCCACCATGCGCTCGGCCGGACTCGGCGCCAGATAACCCGAGCAGGTCACGTGGATCAGATCGTCGGGCGCCTCGAGGGTGTCTTCGAACATCTGCTTTAGCCCCTTGTCGACGACCTTGGCGAAACTCTCGTGGCGGGTCTTGAGATCGGCTCCGCGCGGGTCCTTCTTAATGTCGAATAGCCTAAGGTGGGCCTGATCCGGCTCCGGGTCGGCGATCTCGAAGTTGCCATCGCCGAAGCGGATGTCGGTCAACTTCGGGAAATAGACCAGTTGCCGCTGCTTGATCTGCGCGGGCGACACGGCGTACTTGTCGAACTTCTCTTTCACCGTCTTGTAGACCTGGACGAAACCCTCCTCGTCGGTAATGCCGTTGCTCAAGCACTGGGCCTTGGCGAAACCATAGGCGCTCAGTTCGAGAGTGATGCGCTGAGGCACCGGCTTGGCCAGTTGAACCGGGGTGAAATCGGCCAGGACCGCACTGTTGGGGTGGACCATGTCGTTCATATTTTCTCCAGCACCATTCCGGTGACAGTCAATCCGGGACCGAACCCCAGGCACAGGACGCGCGTGCCCACGTCCACCTCTTCGAGGACCTGCTTGAGGATGTGGGGAATCGTGGCGGAGGACATGTTGCCGTTCTCCAGGAATACGCTCTTGCTGACCGCCACCTGCTCATCGCTGAGCCCCAGATCTTCCTGGATGTGCTCGACGATCTTCGGTCCGCCGGGATGGATGGCGAAGGTCAGTTCGAGTCTCTCCCGCTCGAAGTCGATGCCGGCGCGTTCGAGCAGCTTCACCACGAAGTCGCGGACATGGCGCTTGATGACCACCGGCACCATGGGCGTGAGGGTCATCAGGAACTGGTGCGAGCCCGGTACCCAGGTCATCTCGTCGGCCGAGTCGGGCAGCAGGTGCTCGTTCATCGCCAGGACCCGGAGGCCGTGCCCACCCTGGCGGTGCAGTTCCTCCTCGGAGAGCACCGAGTACTTGATCAGGCCGTCGGCGAACAGGGTCATGGTGATGATGTTTTCCGCCCGCGCATCGACGATGTTGTTGTGCGCCGAGAGCAGCTCGGTATGCACGATATCCACCCGGTGCTTGACCGGGGTGATGCCGAAGCGCGACGAGGAAAGCATGCCGTGGGCCATCTTGATCGCCGGGAAGGCGCCGTAGCAGCCCATGTGATAGCTGTGGGTCACCGTGGTCTCGAACCAGCCGCGATCGGCCGCCATGCGCTCGACCGGACTCGGCGCCAGATAACCCGAGCAGGTCACGTGGATCAGATCGTCGGGGGCTTCGGCACTGTCCTGGAACATCCGCTCCAGCCCCTGGTCGACAACCTTGGCGTAGCTTTCGTGGCGGACCTTGAGGTCGGAGCCGCGCGGGTCGGTGGCCATGTCGTACAGCTTCAGGTAGGCATGCTCGGGCGCCGCGATATCGACGTGACCGTTGGCGAAGTGGATGTCGGAGACTTTCGGAAAGAAGATCAGTTGACGCCGCTTGATCTGCGTGGACGACAGGGCGTACTTGTCGAACTTCTCCTTGACCGATTGGTAGACCTTGGCGAAGCCCGCCTCGTCGTCCAGCCCGACACCGTTCTTGATGCAGTAGGCACGGGTAAAGGCATAGGCCGACAGCTCCAGGGTTAGCGCCTGGGGAACGGGTTTGGCCAGTTGTACGGGTGTGAAGCCGGTGAGAACTGCGTTGTGGGGACTGCTCATGGTGTTTCCTCCTTGATAAGCGGTTGTTTAAACAGCGATCCCGCGCGCACCAGCGTGGGAAAAACCTCAACCGTGGGCCGTTCCTAGGATTGGCGCCCCGACTCGCGCCTGTTGCGCAATTGCATCTGTTCGACGATCTGCTCGAGACTCGCGGTGATCACCAGTTCCGATGCGCCGCCATCGCCCCGCCGGATCTGCTCCAGACAATGGCGGGTGCCGATTTCCAGCGGGATCGGGTGAATACTGCGTTCCGCGTAGAACCTAAGCATCTGGTCCCCCACCATGCCGGACTTCCAGGGGCCCCAGTCGATGGCCAGCGCCTGCACGCCGGGCCAGATATGGCCAAGGCTGTCGGCCAGCTTGTTGAGTACCTCGTTGGCCGCGCTGTAGTCGCTCTGTCCGGCATTGCCGAAACGCCCGGCGATGGAGGAGAAGAACAGCACGAACTTCAGGCCCTGCGGACGCAAGCGGGCAGCGAGCACCCGGGCACCGGCAACCTTGGTGTCGTACACCGCGGAGAAGGACTCCAGGCTCTTGTCGCGGATCAGCTTGTCGTCTATGACGCCGGCGCCGTGCAGCACGCCGTCAATGCGTCCCCAGCGCGCATAGATCCCGTCGATCAGTTGGCCGAAGGCCTCGCCGTCGCGCACATCCACAGCGTGATACTCGACCCTGGCGCCGGTCGCCTCCAGGCGCGCGAGGTTGTCGCGGATCTCGCGGTCCTTGAGCAGGCGCTTGAAGACCCGGTCCACCTCGGCCGGCTTCAGCTTCGCCGCGCCCTCGCCGCGCAGCTTGCCGATCAGCACCCGCTTGAGGGATGCCGGGTCGGTGATGGCGCGGGTATCCTCGGCTTCCTCCTCCGGGAGCGGACTGCGCCCCACCAGCACCAACTGCGGGCGGTACTCGCGGCCCAGGGCGGTGGCGATTTCCGCGGTGATGCCGCCGGCGCCGCCGGTGACCAGCACCACTGCGCCCTCCTCCAGGACCAGCGGCCGTGTTGCGGCGTCGGCCGGCTGCGGGCCCAGTTCCAGTTCGAAGCGCCCTTCGGCGTCGTGACCGACTTCCAGCGCGGGCGCCTGCGCGGCCCATTCGCCGAGCACCCGCTCGACCCTCTCGCCGACCTTGAGGGCCGGCGCCAGGTCGATGCACTTGACGTGCACCTCGTCGCCCCACTCCCGCGCCGCCGACTTGGCGACGCCCAGGGTGCCGGCCGACTCGAAAGGCAGCTCGCGCGAGCGCCCGAGGCCGAAGCGGCCGTCCAGCGCGGTGACGTTGAGCAGCCAACCGGCTCCGGCGCGGGCGGCGGCCTTGAGGTCCTGGTCGAAGACCTTGCACAGCAGGAACAGGACCTTGGCCGGGATGATGGCCGCCCCTTCCCCGCCCGGCACGCCGAGCAGATTGACGAGGGTGCCGATCCGCGCCTCGCCGAGCAGTTCGCGCAGCGCT
This sequence comes from Azorhizophilus paspali, assembly GCF_043587585.2. Classification (GTDB taxonomy): domain Bacteria; phylum Pseudomonadota; class Gammaproteobacteria; order Pseudomonadales; family Pseudomonadaceae; genus Azotobacter; species Azotobacter paspali. The sequence continues at coordinate 1,808,943 of NZ_CP171449.1, read as the reverse complement.
TGCAGCGACTCCAGCGAGCCGGGGTCGAATTCAAAGCGACCACCGCCCAACGTGCGGTTTTCCTTGCCGGGAACGATCTGCTTCACCTGGTGCCCGGCCTGGCCGAAGGCGACGCGGAAGGCGCTGGCCAGTTCCGAGTCGTCCCCCACCAGCAGGACCGGCCGGCCGGCCGAGGGGTGCGCTGCGCCGACCTCGCCCAACGGCACGGCGACGGGCCTTGGGATGTAGCAGCGCACGACCTGTTCCGGTGCGATTTCGATTGCGGACTCCGCCGTCTCAGCCAGCGATGCTGACGGCGGAGTCAGTGCTTTTTTTGCGGCTTGCTCTCCTTCTCCCGCGGCCACGGAGTCCTGGAGCCGATCGTACCAGGCGATGATCTCGCCGAGCGTCTTGAAGCCGGCGAGCTCCTCGAACACGGCCTCCTCGTCGCGCCCGTGCATCAGATTATGGCGATCCTTGAGCTGGCTCAGGACCTCGATGCGCTTGATCGAGTCGATGCCCAGATCGGCCTCCATGTGCGCGTCCAGATCGAGCATCTCTTCCGGATAGCCGGTGCGCTCGGCGACCGCTTGCAGCAGATCGGCCTTGAACGCCTCGGTGGAAGCCAGGTCGGCGGGCGCGGCGGCCTTGACCGCCGGAGCTGATGCGGCGACCGACAGCCTGGGCGCCTCGGCGCGCTCCTCGTTGCGCTGGGCCGAACCCTCGATGGTGGTGGCGGCCTGGGATTCGCGGCCGACTGGCAGGCCGGCGGCGTGCAACGACAGCACCTGGGCCGGCAGTACCGGCGCCGGCGCGGGCGCCAGCCCGGCTTGGGAGACCACCTGCAGGTTGGGACGCGACTCACCGCCCCCTGCCAGCTCGGCTCCGGCGAGGCTGCTCTGGAAATCGAGGAACTGGCGCAGCGTTTCCTGCTGGTCGCGTTGCAGCGCGATGAATTGCGCGATGACTTCCTGGACATATGCGACGTTCAACAGCGATGGAGCCTCCATCGTTGCCGGGAGTTCTCCCGTACGTAGCTTGTTGTCGTTTGCCATGCTGAACCTCCGTTGTGGCGCGTGGCGGTTTACGTTGACCGGAGTTGCCGCCGGTCGGGCGAAACTGACATGGGCGACGGTCGAAGCGCCCGTGAGCGGCTGTGCCTGGGGTTTCGGCGCCACCGGCTGCGAGTCGGGCACCGCGGCCGGCGCCTTCGACGCGGCGGCCGCGAAAGCCTGGACGAGCGTCGGACGAGCCTTGGCCGGCGCGTTCCAGGGCAGCGCGCGGGCACCGTTGACCCGCCAGATCAGCGGGCCGGGCACGGCCTTGTCCTTGGCCCGGGCGAACACCTGCGCGACCGCCAGCGCCTCGTAGCCGCGCCCCCTGAACCAGCGGCCGAAGTCCAGCGGCAGGCCGAGCACGAACGCCTGGCCGAGCAGATGGGCGAGCTGCACCCAGCCACCGCGTCCGGGCGCCTCGATGCCCAGCGCGTAGTGCGGACGGTCGGCGAGGATGCGGTCGACCAGGCCGGTCAGCACCAAGCCCGGACCGGACTCGATGAACACGCGCGCACCGGCCTCGTATAACCGTTCGATTTCCTTGACGAAGTGCACCGGCTCAGTCATGTGCTCGACCAGTAGCGCGCGCATGGCTTCGGGCTCCGCCGGATAGGCGTCGCCGCTGGTATTGCTGAACACCGGCAGCCGGGCCGGGGCGAACTCGATCTTCGCCAGCTCGGCGGCCAGGCCCTCGCGCGCGTCGGCCATCGCCGGCGAGTGGAAGGCGGCGCTGACCGGCAGCACCTTGACGCGCAGCGACTCCTTGCCCAGCACCCTGGCCGTGGCCTCGATGGCTTCCGGCGAGCCGGCGACTATGGTCTGGTCGGCGGCATTCAGGTTAGCCAGGCTGACGTTCAGGCCGTACTGCTCGATCAGCGCGCGGACGCGAACCTCGTCGGCGTCGATCGCCGCCATGGCGCCCGGATTGCTCCGCCCGGCCTCGGCGGCGAGACGGCCACGGACCTCCGATAGATGGATGAAGTCGTCCAGGCCGATCACCCCGGCGGCATGCAGGGCGACGTACTCGCCATAGCTGTGCCCGGCGACGAAATCCGGCTTCAGCCCGTAGTCGCCGAGCACCCGGAGCGCGGCGCTGTCGACCACTCCGAGCGCCGGCTGGGCGACCTGGGTCGCGTTCAGCGCGCTCTGTTGGCGGGCGCGCTCCTCGTCGCTGAACACCGGCAGCGGATAGATGTAGCGCGACAGCGGCTGCTCCAGGCGCTCGGCGAGCAATCTGTCGGCGCGCTCGAACAGGTCGTGCAGTTCGGGCAGGGAGCTGGTCAGGTCGGCCAGCATGCCGATCCGTTGCGATCCCTGGCCGGGGAACAGGAAGCAGACGCCGCCGGTTGCCGGCCCTTCGCGAAAGAACACCCCTTGCGGGTACTTCGCTTCGCTTTCCCGCCCCTGCAATGCCTTCAGGGCCAGCTCCAGCTTGCCCTTGAGCTCGCCGCCGGAAGCGGCGAGCAGGGCTAGCCGGCAGTCGCCGTCGCCGGCCGTTGCCTGCTCCAGGTGCAGCGAGTAGGCGAGCTGGGCGACATCGAGCTGCTCGGGGTGCTCCAGGGCATCGAGCAGGCGCTGCACCCGTTCGCGCACCTGGGCACGATCCTGGCCACGGAAAACGAAGGGCTCGGCATTGCGCGGATGCAGGTCGACGATGTCGCTGTCGCGGTAGGCGCCGCCGTACTCTTCCATCACCACGTGGAAGTTGGTGCCGCCGAAGCCGAAGGCGCTGACCCCGGCGCGGCGCGGATGGTTCGTGGCATTCAGCCAGGGCCGGGTTTCGGTATTGATGTAGAAGGGCGAGCGGCCGAAGTCGATCTTCGAGTTCGGCGTCTCGACACCGATGGTCGGCGGTAGCACGCGCTGCTTGAGCGCCAGCGCGGTCTTGACCAGCGCCGCCAGACCGGCGCTGACCTTGGTGTGGCCGATCATCGACTTGACCGAACCCACGGCGCAGGACTGGGCGGCCATGCTGGTCTTGCCGAAGGCGAGGTTGAGCGACTCGATCTCCGACTTGTCGCCGAGCGCGGTGCCGGTGCCGTGGGCCTCGATCAGGCCGATGCTGGTCGGATCGACCGCGGCGTCCTCGTAGGCGCGCTGCAAGGCGGTGACCTGCCCCTGCGGGTGGGGCGCGGTGAGGCTGCGGTTGCGGCCGTCGCTGGAGGCGCCGATGCCCTTGATCAGCGCGTAGATACGGTCGCCGTCGCGCTCGGCGTCGCCCAGACGCTTGAGCACCAGCGCCACCACGCCCTCGCCCAGGGCGATGCCGTCGGCGTTGTCGTCGAACGGCCGGCTGCGGCCGCGCGGCGACAGGGCATGGGTCTGGGCGAAGCAGAGAAAGCCGACCGGATTGTTGGTGGCATCCACAGAACCGACCACGGCGACATCGGCGTCGTGGCTGCGCAACTGGCGGATGCCCGCGTCAAGAGCCGCCAGCGACGAGGCACAGGCCGCGTCGACGATGAAGTTGGTGCCGCGCAGGTCGAAACGGTTGGCGATCCGACCGGCGATGACGTTCTCAAGGATGCCGGGGAAGGAGTCCTCGGTCCACTTGGGCAGGTCGTGCTCGTAGAGTGCCTCCGTCAGTTGCCTGGCGGCCTCCTCGGGCAACCCGTCGATCCGCGGCAGGTAACGGGAAAGCAGACTACGGAAGATATAGTCGCAGCCCAACTCATTCATCCCGCCGGCGGCGAAGATGGTCGCGGTGCGCTCTTTGGCGAACGAACGGCGGTCGAAACCGGCGTCGGCCAGCGCCTGGCGCACCACGTCGAGGGCGAGCAACTGCACCGGCTCGATCGATTTCAAGCTGGCCGGCGGGATGCCGTAGAGCGACGCATCGAACTGGATGTCGTCTATGAAGCCGCCCCACTTCGAGTAGGACTTGTCCGGCGTGCCGCGCCGGGGATCGAAAAAGTCCTCGGGGCGCCAGCGCTCCGCGCTCACCTCGCGGATCGCGTTGACCCGGTGGATGATGTTCTGCCAGTAGGTGCGCAGATCGTTGGCGCCGGGCAGCAGGCTGGCCATGCCGACGATGGCGATGTCGCTCTCCGCGGCCACGCGCCTGGCCACGCGCTTGCGCGGCAGACGCTGCTCGGCCTGGGCCAGCACCGCGCCGCAGCCCTCCGACACCGCGCCGTGCAATTCCGCGATGCTCAGCGCGCGGGAGCGCAGGCGGGCGACCTCGCCGAGCATGTACATGCCCTCGCGGCGTTGGTCCTCGATGGGAATCTGCACGTAGCGGGAAGCGCTTGCCGAGCGGTCCGGGTTCTGGCTGACGCCCTTGGAGGCCATGCGCAAACGGCCGATGTTGAACAGCTCCAGCACCTTGAGCACCTTCTCCGGGCTCTCCAGGGCCAGCAGCATGTCGCGCCGGGTGCGGTTGAACTCGTCGCAGAAAGGCGTCACTGCGCAGCGGGTGTACATGCCCTTGCCGGATTGCAGCAGGGTGGTTTCCCTGCAGGCGATGGCCTGGGACTGGAACTCCGGCAGGATCGCGCCGCTGTCGACGATTTCATGGGTGAACAGATAGGCGGTGCCCATGATCACGCCGATCTTCATGCCGCGCTCGACCAGCGGCGCGGCTAGGGCGGACACCATCGCCGCCGACAGTTCGTCGTGGATGCCGCCGGCGAACAGGAGCTGAACCGACGCGGGATCGTCGATCTCGATCGAGGTCAAGGTCTCGATGGCCGACTCCCAGAGGATGAAGCTGCTCAGCGGGCCCGTATGGCCGCCGCACTCGCCCCCCTCGAAGATGAACTTGCGGGCGCCGTCCTTGACGAAGCCCTTGAGCAGTCCGGGCGAAGGCACATGCAGGTAAGTGCTGATGCCGATGGCTTCCAAATCGCGGGCCTGGCCGGGACGCCCGCCGGCGATCAGCGCGAAGCGCGGCTTGATCTGGCGGACCACTTCAAGCTGGGCCTGGCGCAGCTCCAGCGGCATGAAACCGAGGATGCCGACCCCCCAGGGCTTGTCGCCGAGCAGTTCGGCGGTCTTGGCCAGCAGGCTTTGCACCTGCTCCTGGCGCATCACCGACAGAGCGATGAACGGCAGCCCGCCGCCATCGGCCACGGCCTTGGCGAAACCCGCCACGTCACTGACCCGGGTCATCGGACCCTGGACGATCGGATAGCGGGTGCCGTGCAGTCGCGCCAGCGGCGAATCCGGTTCCAGCGCACGCTGTGCACGAGCAGCGCGCAAGGCCTGTTCGGTGCCGCTGGAAAGCGCGGCGAGGATGCGCCCGACGGTACCGTGGCGGCGCGCCAGGGCTGCGGCCAGAGCGATGTCCTCGCCCATCTGCAGCAGCGGGCTGTCCGCCCGGGCCAGCGATTCGAGCAGCAGGGTCTCCCAGTCGTCGCCCCTGATCACCGCCTGTTCGAGCGCCTCGAGCCGCTCGCGAGCGGCTCGGCCGAACAGGCGGAAGGAGCGTTGTTCGGGACCGATCAGCACGCTTTCGCTGCCATCCAGGGCCGCCCAGGCGCGGGCCTGCGGGGTGCCGACGAAGGGGCTTTCGTCGGCCAGCCAGAGTTGCTCGCAGAGCACCGCGCCGGCGGCGCCGGCGAGCACCGCGGCGGCGGTGGCATGGGCACCCATGCCGCCCTGCACCCAGTAGGGGATGTTGACCCGGCCGTGCAGTTCCTGGAGCAGGATAAAGCTCGAATGGCGGCTGACCCAGCCGCCGGACTCGTGTCCCTTGAGGATCAGCCCATCGCAGCCGGAAGCCTCGGCGGCCAGCGCCGAGGGCAGGTCCCAGACCTCGACGAAGATCTTGCGAGCCAGGCGCTTGATCTTCTTCTTCAACGCGGCCAGCTCCTTGGGCTGCATCCCGGTGAACACCAGATCGTCCGGCTTGAGACCGGCGAGCACCAGGATCGGCACACGCTGCGGAATGAATTCGGCCAGTTGCTCGAGGCCGCGTTCGGCGGAGCCGAAGGTATCCCAGCGGATACCCCACTGGGCATTCGGCCCGGCATTGGCGGCCAGGCTATCGATGGCCGCCCTGGTAGTTTGCGGAGCGTTGTGACAACCCAGGTCGAAGATGCCGATTTCTCCAGCACGACAGGCGGCAATCGCAATCCTGGAGTCGAGATACCCGGCGGGTGTTATCGCAATATGACTAGCCATTTGATCATCCTGCTCTCAAAAAGATGCGCTTTCGGCGCAAGCTTTTGTTCCTTGTTCGAGCCGCTGCACACACTGCTCGCGTTCGACTGGCATGGCCCCGGCTACCGTTAGAAAGCGGGAAATGCCATTCAATTGATATCGCCCGAGGATCGACGAACGGACCGGGAAGGCGGTCTTCGCCTCTTGCCCGACGAAATGGCCTCGGATCATCGAACATGCGATATCGACATGCTTGGCTTTCACACTACCGGCGAAACAAAGCGTACTCGGAATTGCCGGCGATTTATTCAGACGTCACTGGGAAAGTGAATCCCGAATCAAAATCGAATTCGCACAAATCCATGAAGGCGATATGGCATCGATACTGCACTAGCACCACAAGACAGAAAAAACACTTTTTATGCATCACAAAAAACAACGAGCGAAACGGCAATTAAGATAAAACCATAAATCGCACAAGCGATCATCGCCAACAGGCAACTCGGGAGACCAAACCGTCTCGAAAATTGGAGTCGCCGCGATAGGCTATCGCCGGACGTAAATTTTTACAAAAAAATACAAACTATTGATTTAGAAAATTTTATTAAAAAATAACACCGCCTAAAAAGAATCCATTAGATTTGCCTTGGCACGATAAACATGCCATCGAACGCTCTCTCGCACAATCTACCTACAACTGTAAAAAGTATGCAAACTTCGTTAGCACAACGAATTTCAATAGCAAAAAGCAATTTTATGCAATGCAAAATATCACTGAAAATTCTCATCTCCAGCCTTCATGATGATTACAACTCCAATAAATCGAAGTGCGATATCAGCCTATCCACCGACCGAAACAGAGATTGCCATGCACATCTATCGACAGGACAACTAAGACCATCTTGTAAAACCGTCTCGAAAATCGAAAAGTTGCCATGGAAATTTACGCGAACAACGCACGGAGTTTCCCGACGAAAAATATCTAAATGCCATCGCGCTTGTTTTTCAAGAGTTTTTTCGTAAAGCCTGGAAACAGTTGCTCAATGAACCCCATGCACTTCATGGAGGCCCGCGAGACCGGGATATTCGAAACGGCGATCGGCAGACCGATAGTCGTCCGGCTGCCGCGAAGTCTCGGAATATCTCGGATGACGGCTGTATATGTATATATGGAGGTGGATTACCGAAGCGCATCGTCTAGCGAGGGGGCGCAAACTTGGCGCAAAAGCCTACGCCAAGCCCATCCGCGTCGATCAATGGATCAACATAGACAGTCGACCGTGTAGACCCGCCCTTGCGGACCCTCTTCATGCTGCAGGCCGTGTACGTCCAGGCCGAATCCCGGAAAGCGCGCATCGAAGGCGCGGGTGGAATGCAGGTACTCGACGATCGCCCTGGTGGTCCGGGTGAAGCGCTCGCCCGGCATAATCAAGGGAATACCCGGTGGATAGGGCACCAGCATCACCGCCGCGATGCGCCCCTCGAGATGCTCGATGGGCACCGCCTCGACCTCGCCGCGCACCAGCTTGTCGTAGGCATCCGCCGGCTTGAGGGCGATCTCCGGCAACAGGTTGTACAAGTGCTTGAGCGCCTTGGCCCGAGCACTTTGCCGGTTGAAGTCGTGCAACTGGTCGCACAAATCGCGCAGCCCCATGCCGGCATAGCGGGTACCGCCGGCCCCGGCGATGGATGGCAGCACCTGTTCCAGCGGCAGGTTGGCGTCGTAACAATGCTTGAACTCCAGCAACTCGGTCAGCAGGGTGCTCCACTTGCCCTTGGTGATGCCCATGGAGAACAGCACCAGGAAGGAATACAGGCCAGTCTTTTCCACCACCAAGCCACGCTCCCACAGGAAGCGGCCGACCACCGCCGCCGGAATGCCTTGCTCGGCGCGCCCCAGCCCCGGAGTCACCAGGGTGACTTTGATCGGATCGAGCAGCACATAATCCTCCGGCAAGGCATCGAAACCATGCCAGTCGGCCGCCGGGGTCAACAGCCAGTCGGCGGCGTTCCCCGGCCCCCCGGTCGCGCCGAGCGGCGGCTGCCAGATATCGAACCACCAATCGTCCGCCGCCAGGCCCTGGCGTAGATTGGCCAGGGCATGGCGGAAGCTGAGCGCCTCGTCGAAGGTCTCCTGGATCAGCGAGCGGCCGGCCGGCCCCTCCATCATCGCCGAGGCGACATCCAGCGAAGCGAGGATGCCGTACTGCGGCGAGGTCGAGATGTGCATCATGAAGGCTTCGTTGAAGCGGTCGCGGTCCAGTTGCCGGCGTCCGCCGTCCTGCACGTGGATCATCGAGGCCTGGCTGAAGGCCGCCAGCAGCTTGTGGGTGGAGTGGGTACTGAACACCAGCGGAGCATCCGGCGAGCGCGTGGTGCCCATGCCGTAGCGCCCGGCATAGAACTCATGGAAGGCGGCGTAGGCGAACCAGGCCTCGTCGAAGTGCAGCACCTCGACGCTATCGCCCAGGGTCCGCTTGATCAGCTCGGCGTTGTAGCAGAGGCCGTCGTAGGTGGAGTTGGTCACCACGGCGAGCTTCACCCGCGGCTCGCGACCGCGGGCCAGGGGGTTGGCGGCGATCTTCGCGGCGATCGACTCGCGGCTGAATTCGCTGAGCGGAATCGGCCCGATGATGCCCAGTTCGTTGCGCTCCGGCACCAGATAGAGGGGAATCGCTCCGGTCATGACGATGGCATGGACGATCGACTTGTGGCAGTTGCGGTCGACCAGCACTAGGTCATCGCGGGCGACCATGGAATGCCAGACGATCTTGTTGGCGGTCGAGGTGCCATTGATCACGAAAAA